>JADFOB010000118.1 GCA_022563055.1 Planctomycetota bacterium | reverse complement strand
CCGCCCGGCTCGAGGGGATCGTGAGGAAGAGCCCCTACCCTCTCCGGCTAACACGTTTACCTACGACACCCATGCGTCACGGGTGCCAAGATCGGGACTATATCGCGTTTCTTGGGAGTGGACCAGCGTGCCGGTTTGGACGTGTGTAGGCGTGTACGACTTTCGTTGGAGCGTTGGTATCCCGCGTCTCGGCGCGGTAGCCTTTCAACGCCGTGCATGCCATCGTGATCAGTGTCGGGACCGAGCTAACGACGGGACAATGCGTCGACACGAATGCGGTGTGGCTGTCCGTCGAGCTTTCGCAGCTCGGGCTCGATGTCGTGGAGCACGTAACCGTTGGCGACGACACAACCCGTCTTGCGCGTGCGATCCGCAGGGCGATGGATGAAGCCGGCACGGTCGTAGTCACGGGCGGGCTTGGCCCCACGATGGACGACATCACACGCGAGGCCCTGGCCTCCGCGCTGGGTGAGCGGCTCGAAGAGCATCCCGAAGCGCTTGCACAAATCGAGGCTTTTTTTGCGCGGTGGCCACGGGCGATGCCGGCGTCCAACAGAGTCCAGGCGCTGATTCCGCGAGGCTGCGACGTCATCCCGAACGAGCGGGGCACCGCGCCGGGCATCTATTGCTGTCGTCCTCGGCAGCGACTCTTTGCCCTCCCCGGCGTGCCCGCGGAGATGAAAGCCATGTTCCAGACGGCCATCGTGCCCATCCTGAGCCAGGTGGCCAGTGGGCGAGCGACGGCGATGGAAAGGCTGCTGCTCTGCGGGATCAGTGAAGCCAAGATCGGTGAGTTGCTCGGGGAGATGATGGATCGGACCCGGAACCCGCTGGTGGGGACGACGGCGTCGGATGGGATCATCTCCGTGCGGGTTGTGGCTCGGGCAGGCGATCAGGACGAGGCGCGTCGTCTCCTTGACGCGGACCTGGATGCAATCCGATCGCGGCTTGGCAGGAGCGTCTTTGGCCAAGGAGATCAGACTCTCCAAGTAGTCGTGGCCGACGAATTGACGGAGCAGCAGCGGACGGTGTCGACGGCTGAGTCGTGCACGGGAGGCTTGCTGGCGAAACGACTGACCGACGTTCCAGGGAGCAGTAGCTACTTCATCCGGGGCTACGTGGTCTACTCGAACGAGGCCAAGACGGAGCTTCTGGGCGTTGGAGGCGATCTCATTGCGACCTGCGGAGCGGTCAGTGAACCGGTTGTGCGGGCGATGGCCTGCGGATGCCGGGAAAATAGCGGGACGGACATTGCGCTGGCCATCACGGGAATCGCCGGTCCCGCCGGCGGGGATCCCCCGACCAAGCCGGTTGGCCTTGTTTTCCTTGCCCTCGCTGATGCGGACGGCGTGATTACACGGCGGATCCTCTTGGGAGAGCATCTGAGCCGGGCGGAGATCCGGGATCGAAGCTGCAAGGCAGCGCTGAATCTGCTAAGACTTAGCCTGCACGGTGTCGGCGAACCATGACCCATGAACCGGTTGAAGAACTCAACGGCGTTTCCCGAATCCACGTTTTCCGGTGCTCTACGGCCGCCAGGGGGGCGGACGCTACACGCTAAACATGTCCTGAACCTGCGGCTCAGGGTAGGGTGATCGTCACGACTACATTTGATTGTGTCGATACACCCGCGGTAGGCCCGTTGCGGTGGGCGTCCCTGGGTACTAGAATCCCAACGCGTGGTCGGGTGGCGTACCGAGGCGTGCGGTCCGGCACTCGACCGACACTCGAGATGAACCGGACCTGGGAAACTTGGATCCGCCTGAGGTCACCCAGGAGCGGGTCTGTTCGGGATCGGTCCCGGAGCGATCATGGATGAGACAGCAGTGAACCCGATTCGTGACTACTTCCGCAACATCTGGCTGACCGTCTACTCGATTTCGGTCGGCATGCGGCTCTCGCTGAAGTATTGCTTCGCCAAGACGGTGACGGTCCAGTATCCCGACGTTGCGCCGGTCATCCAGGCGCGGTATCGTGGGATCCACTTCTTCGAGATCGAGAAGTGCATCGCGTGTGACCTGTGTGCCAAGGCGTGCCCCGTCGATTGTATCTACATCGAGAAATCCGCTCCGCGAAAGATCGACAAGAAGACGGGGATAGCCGTCGGCGGTGCGATGACGCGCTATGCGATCGACTATGCAAAGTGCATGTTCTGCGCACTATGTGTGGATCCGTGCCCGACCGACTGTATCCACATGGGCAACGTCCACGACCTGTCCGGTTACACGCGTGAGGACATGATCGTCGAGTTTACCGATCTTGCGGCGAAGGGCCTGCAAACGCCGCAGCCTCTTTGGATGCAAAAGCCCGAGATGGCGGAGTGGGCCAAAAAGACCAAGGAATCGTGGGTGGAGTTCGAGCATTCCGAGGACAAGCTCACAGGTCAAGCGGAGCGACGGCGCGAGGCGATGCTCAGCGCGCTGCAGTCGTCCACGCCTGCCAAGGCAAAGTGATGGCTGGTGAAGCCGTGGAGAATTTCGGATCATGAATCCCGTGGCGATCTCGAATATGGACGTGCTACACGCGAACGTTGAACCGCTCGCAGCAGCCGGCGTGTACGGGAACACCAATATCGAGTTGGTGACGGGGATCGCGTTGTTTGCCCTGGCTGGCTTCCTGATGGCGTTCGCCGGGTTGTGCGTCGGTCGGCTCATACGTCCGACAATGGCACATCCGGAAAAGGCGGCGCCCTACGAGTGCGGCGAGCCGGCCATCGGGGATAGCTGGGTCCAGTTCGATTTGCGGTTTTATACGGTTGCGCTGGTCTTTATCGTGTTTGACGTCGAGGTCGCGCTGCTCTGGCCCTGGGCGGTCGTGTTCAAGGAGCTTGGCACGCCGGCGTTTTGGGCTTTTCTGGTGTTCTTCCTGCTGATCGCGATTCCGTTTCTGTATGAATGGAAGTCGGGTTATCTGGAGTGGGTTCGCGCGAGCAGCGCGCAAGAGCGGCCACGGGAGCGGTCATCGGTGTTGGAGTCAGCCGGGTCGGGCGACGCGAATGAGGCGAGATTGTCGGAGGCGGCGGTGGACCGCGCAGGGGATTTGCAATGAGTTGGATCGAAAATCGCTTCGAGGAGGGACTGATGGTCACCTCGCTCGATTGGGCGATCAACTGGGGTCGCAGCAACAGCATCTGGCCGATGACGTTCGGATTGGCGTGCTGTGCCATCGAGATGATGGCCACGGGCGCGTCGCGCTTTGACTTCGACCGGTTCGGCGCCGGGGCGTTTCGCGCGAGCCCGCGCCAGGCAGACTTGATGATCGTCGCGGGAACGGTGACCTATAAGATGGCGAGCCGGGTCAAGCGACTCTACAACCAGATGCCCGAGCCGAAGTATGTGATGGCCATGGGTGCCTGCACGATCGGCGGAGGCCCTTACTTCAAGCATGGGTATCATGTGGTTAAGGGCGTGGACCTGGTGGTTCCGGTCGACGTCTACGTGCCGGGCTGCCCGCCGCGCCCCGAGGCACTCTTGGAAGGCTTGATGCGTCTTCAGGATATGATTCGCCGTCAGACCAGGGCGAAGACCCTGATGACGAAGGTGAAGGAGACCGCGCTGAGCTAATCCTGTGTTTCACAGGTTCCACGACGATCTGAGCCGCAGGCTTTAGCCTGCGCGAAACCACGAGAGTCGCCGACGCCACGACGATCCGGGCATCGCGCGGGCTAAAGCCCGCGGCTCGGGCCATGGGCTAGCCATGGCACTGCTGACACAGCAGTGGCACCAGAATACGACCGGCCGGAATGCGACCGGCCAAACCGCGGCCGACCAGGCTGCGGCAAGAAGGAAGAGAACGTTTGGTTTTTGAGAAGCTAAGCAGTCTGCTCAAGGCGCAGTTCGGCGAGGCCATCGAAAAGGTGGTCGGCGGCGGGCAGCATCCGTACGTACAGGTCGCAGCGGATCGGTGGGTCGAGGTGGCCTTCTTCCTTCGGGACGACACGCGCCTGCGTTTCAACCTGCTCCGCTCGATCTCGTCGCTGGACCTCAGCGAGGACTCTAAACTCGCGTGCGTCTATGACCTGATGTACGTGTCGACCGAGGAGTTGGGGAAGCTGATTCGGACGACGCGCGAGTTTTGCGTTCGCGTGGTAACCGATCGCGACGATCCGTTGATTCCATCCGTCGCGAAGGTCTGGCCGGCGGCGGACTGGCACGAACGCGAGGCATTCGACCTGATGGGCATTAAGTTCAGCGACCACCCGGACCTCCGCCGGATCCTCTGCCCTGATGATTGGGAAGGTCATCCGCTGCGGAAAGACTATGAATTCCCGCTCGCTTACCACGGGATTCCGGCCACCACGGAGTATGGGCTGACAAACCCGAAACACTGAGCGTGCCGCAAGAGGCACGTAGTCACAGGCGACTATGGCAGAGACCGTATTGCAATCCGCCCCGGACGTTCTGATCGATTTTGATCGCGTCGAGCAGGGTGATCTCAAGACCGAAGAGATGGTGGTCAACATGGGCCCCCAGCACCCGTCCACGCACGGCGTGCTGCGACTCGTCTTGCGTACGGACGGTGAGATGGTGCTCGAGGCGGTTCCGCATATCGGCTACCTGCATCGTTGTGCGGAGAAGATCGGCGAGAACCTGCCCCCGATTCAGTTCATCCCCTACACGGATCGCATGGACTACCTCGCGGGGATGAACAACAACCAGGCTTTCGCCATTGCGGTGGAACGACTTAACGGCATCGAGGTTCCGCTGCGTGCTCAGAGGCTTCGTGTCCTCGCTGTGGAGTTGAATCGAATAGCGTCACACCTGGTCTCGATCGGCACGTACGGCCTGGATCTGGGTGCGTTCACGCCGTTCACCTGGTGTTTCCGCGAGCGTGAAATGATCCTCGACCTGTTCGAGGCCATGTGCGGCGCCCGGTTGACCTACAGCTACATCACCGTGGGTGGAGTCCGAGACGATCTCCCCGACGGGTGGGTCGAGCGGTGCGAGGAATTCCTCGACTTTTTCGAGCCCAAGATCGACGACTACAACAAGCTGCTGAGCTTCAACCACATTTTCGTCAAGCGTACAGCCGCAATCGGCGTGATCAGCGTGGAGGATGCGATCGCCTTTGGCCTGACGGGTCCGGTGCTTCGCGCGTCGGGCATCCGGTGGGATTTGCGCAAGGTGATGCCGTACGACGGCTATGAGACGTACGACTTCGACATTCCGATCGGCCTGCCCGGCGGGACGGATGGGACACCGGCGGGCGTGGAGGTCGGCGACTGTTGGAACCGGTATTATGTGCGCGTGTTGGAGATGTGGCAGTCGATCCGGATCATTCGCCAGGCGCTCGACGGACTTGAACCCGGTGATATTCTAGCGAAGAAGATGAAGGGGTTGAAGCTGGCGGCTGACGAAGTCTACGTGGAGACGGAGAATCCGCGCGGGCAACTGGGT
>JADFOB010000117.1 GCA_022563055.1 Planctomycetota bacterium | reverse complement strand
CAATAAGACCGTCGACCACCGAGACAAACCGCGAGACGCCTTGAAACGCCCGCTCGAATTTCAGAAGCGAGATCGCCTCTTCGTCGAGGTTGACCCCGCTGATGCTTTCTTTCTGTGCGCTGAGCGACGAGAGGATCGACGAACTCGCTTCCAGATCGTCTCGGGCGGCGGCGGATGCCACAGCCGAGGCACTAAGGATCGAGTTGTAGAAGCCGCGAATCGTGGCCCCATCCAGTTCCGTCGATGCGCTCGTCTCGAGCGTAGCGAGCAGCCCGGCGTTGCCTCCGTCACCCGCGTGAAAGGCACTCGCCGCTGCCACGAGCATGGGTCGTTGCGTTAATACGTCGCTTACGGCGATGTTGCGTGCGTCCGTTCCGGTAAAGAACGTGTTGATTCCCAGGGACGCGAGCACGTTGGAGGTATCTTCGCGCGCGGTCTGCCCATCATGGCCGAGCGTGAAGGTGAAACCCTCCGCCGCCGTGAGCGTTAAGCGGTTGCCCGCTGTGATCGTCGCCGTCACGTCCTGCACCTGGGCGTTGATGTCCGCGACGAGCGATTCCAACGTCGTCTCTTGGCCGAGTTCGTTGAACGCAACGTCGACGCGATACGCGATGGGTGTTCCCGTCGCGTTGTCCGCGACGGTGATGAAGAAGCTGCCGTTTCTCGGCGTAAATGCCAGGCCCGCCTCGGTCGCATTCAGTGCGACGTCGGTGGCGAGCAGACTGTAGCTGCCCGTAACGGACTCAAAGCCGACCAAACCCTGTCCATCCGCGTGAACCTGATTGAGCTGAGCGATCAGCGCGTGGGCGAGTTTATCGGCGAGTTCGACCTGCCCGTAGCCGTGTTCGTCACGACTGGTGATCAGGCCCTGCAACCTTCCACCTCGAACGTCCACTTCGCCGTTCGTGTCCGCAAACCGGACCGACGTGCGCGCGAACTCGCCGTCAAATTCCTGAACCGCCACAAGCTGCCGCACGAAGTTCCCCTGGATGAGCGCTTCACTTCCGATGTAGACGTTGATGACCCCGTCCGGCTGGCGCCGCACGGTCACGTCGAATAGCTCGCTTAGATCACGAAGGAGTGCGTCGCGCTGGTCCCGCAATCCGGTTGCCTGACCGTTTCTACCGGCTTCGGCGGTCGTGATCTCCTCATTGAGATCACCGATCCTCCGTGCCAGTTCATCCGCGCTGCCGACGATGCCGGCAATCTGCCCGTCGAGATCCTCTCCCAGCGCAGCGAAGTTCGCACGCAGCGCTTTGAGCGACTCCGCCAGTTGCGCGCCGGCGCTGAGCACCAGGTCGCGCGTGGCGCCGTCCTCCGGCGTGTTCTGCAGATTGTCAAAGCTGGAAAACAAGTCTCGAAGGCGCGAGTTCACGCCCGTACCGTCGACGTCGTCCAGGAATGCCTCGACCTGCGACAGTGAGGTGCGCTGCGTGGCGCCGGATTCCTGGGCGCCGATCGCATCACGGATTCGGCTTTCGAGGGCTTCGTCGATGTTGCGTTGGATGCCGGTCAGCGCCACGCCCGCGCCCGGTTGAAGATTGCCGGTTATGAGCGGACCTTGCAGGGGAACAAGCTGCGGCGTTAAGCGCGTATAGTCCGGGCTCGCCGCGCTGCTGATGTTGCTGCCCACCGTCTGCAACGCGCTCTGATAGCTCAGCAGCGCTGTGCGGCCAATGTGCAAAGAGGCGTTCATTAAACCCATGGCAGCTTATCCCAGAGCCTCAAAGATCCGTTGGCTCGATCCCAGAGCCGGTATTCCCGCGTCCGTGTATCCGACCGGATCCCCTCCCGCCGGTCTCACCGCAGCCCATACCCGTCGAAGATGGTTGACGAGTTCCTTGGCCACCACGCCGGCAATGGCGTTGGTCCGAGCGACCGCGGCGACGGCGTTACGCAGGGCATCCGCCGCCTGGCCTACCGGGCGACCCTGCTCGGGGGGAATACGCTCGACGAGCTGCGACACGGTCATCAGTCGAGCCGTGCGCGGCGCCATACCCAGGTGGTCTCCGATGGCATCCATGATCTGCCTTCGCAACCCCTCACGCTCGTGGATGCGTTTGACGAGTTCCTGTTCTTTCCGCCCGGCTGCGTGCAGACTGGTCAGATCCGCCGCTCGCATCGCATCGAGCTTGGACCGAACGGCTACGGCAAGCTGATCATGGAGGCGCTCCAACTGATGGAGCAGCTTCACCAGATCCTTCACATGTTTGGATCCGCTGGGTCGTGTCATTCCGGTACCTTCCCCGAGGACGCACGCAGCGTACTCATCAATGTCTGCTGCTTTTCCAGACGGGCGTAGAGGACGTCGGCGAGGCCGCCCTTGGTCTGCGTTCCCATTCGTTCCGCCAGAATCGCGTGCAACTGCGGCGCGAAGACCTCTTCCCCGCGACCTCCGTGACCGTATGGCCCTTTCAGCGTGCTCTCGCGCATCGCCTTGAGCATCGTGCCGTAGAACACCGAGCCGACAATCTTGCCGGCGACCTCCTTCAGGCGACTTAGATCCCGCTCGACCCGCGACGGTTGCCGGTCCGCGTGCATGACATTGGATACATCCATGTCTAACCCTCGTACAAAATCCGGGCGTGGAGCTTTCCCGCCCTATGGATCTGTTCCAGAATGGACACTCGATCGTCGAAATCCACCTTCAGGCGGTTGAGCGCCTCAAGCAGATCCTTCACGTTGGCGAGCCGGCCCCGCTGGGTGTCCAGTGGCACGAATTCGTGCTGCTCGATGGCCGGTTTGGGCGCTTCGGTTCCGTCCGGCAGCGGGTTGATCACCGTGACGGTCAGACCGCGCTGCGAGATCACAACGGGTGACATCCGCGTGTCACCCGAGACAACGATTGTCCCCGCCGATCGATTGATGGCCACCCGCGCCTCGTTGGACTCCATGAGAATCGGCGTCCGGTTGACGTCGCGTATCCACGACGCGCGGTCTCCGCGCTGATGCTCGGGCAGCAGAACGACGATGTTCTTGCTGTCCACGGCGAGCGCGACGCGCTCGACGTCGGCGGAGATGCTCAGTTCCTTGTCGACGGCCTGGGCGATGGCGGCGGCCATCGGCCAACCGGCGTGCGGCTCATCGAGTACCAGCGTGATGTAGGTTCTCTCACCCCGGATCCATGGACTCGTGATTCCAGCCGACCGGAGTTCCGCGCCGGTGGCCACGACGTTGATGAAGAGATCGCGTTCCATCCGGGCACCGCCACGAATGAGTCCCGCCGTCTGCGTCTTTCCGGTGAGCACGATGCGACCCGATGCGAAGGCGAAGAGCCCTTCGAGCGTTGGATCGTGGTAGATCAGCGGCGTGGTCAGAAGATGCCCGCCCTCGAGACTCTTGGCAGCCACGGCTGTCACATGCACATCCAGCGCGTCGCCTTCCCGAGCGCCGTGTTCGGGAATAACCGTTTCGATCATGACCACCGCCACGTTCTTGGCGCCCTCCACGTCGGCGAGTTCACCCGGTCCCGCACCGAAGCGTTCCAACGCGGCAGCGAGCGCCTTAATGGTCGGGAGGAACTTCCCACCGTCGCCGGTTCCGTCCAGGCCCGTCACCAATCCATACCCGGTCAGCACGTTGGTACCCTGCCCCTGGAGGCGTGTGACATCGCCGACCCGGGCGGTTGGAATCTGGCCCAGTGCCATCGGTGCGGCACCGAGCGATAGGATTGTGATGATGAATGTTCGCAGCATGTCCGAAACCCTTAGATCGGTCGGAGCCAATCCAGCATTCTTGGAATCCATCCGCGCGACGACGCTCGTCGCAGCGCACCCTCGTTGTTGACAATCACATTCAGCTCCGCCATCTGCGTACTCAAGATCGTGTTGTCCGGTGTGATGTCGTCCTTGCGGCACACGCCGGTAATGGTGATTACGCTGACCTCATCATCGAACTGGAGTGCTCCGCGCCCTTCGATGACCAGGTTGCCGTTGGGCTTGACGTCGATGATGGTAGCCGTCAGGCGCGTCGTGAACCGGTCTTCGCGTTCGAGTTCACCGTCGCCCTCGAGTTTGTTGGTGAACTTGTAGTCGATGGTCGGCTTGCCGCGTCTAAAGGCAGCCGCCCCGATTCCACCGGCTGTACCCTTGAGGAAGGCATCCAGTTCGCTCTTGACCTTCCATTTTTTCTCCGTATCGAGCTGGGAGTCCGCCTCGTAGATGCTCCGCTGGCGAACGACGATGGTGATCAGATCGTGGACCTTGAACTTCTTGGGCGGCGTCGCTGCAAGCGTGACCCAGGAATACCGCTCATAGACCGCGTTGCGCCGTTTCAGAACCTTCTCGCGGGGTTTGGTCGGAGGCGGATTGAGCCGGTCCGCTTCACGCTTCTTGGCGCCGAGGGACGACGTTTGCCCCAGCGCGCCGGTCGATCCCACGACGATGACAAACAGAGTCAAGATGGCGATTCGCACGCTGTGCATCAGGAACCCCCCATGGCCAGGCGCGTCGAGGTGCCAATGCCGGTGGTGATCAATACTTCGCCCGGTCCGGTGACAATCCCGTCAAACTCGACGCGCCGGTTGTTGGCTGCCCGCACTGTGATTCGTTCCCCGAGCAGACCGCTGGAAGCGGCTTTGCCCGTCGTCACCACGCGGATCCCGCCCGCCTGGGCGGTCATCGTGACAAGCTGGCCGCGCACCACGAGTGGGACGGCTTCAAGCATGGATGGAGCGATGAACGTTCCGGCGGGCATGAAGCGGCGTGCGCGCTGACCGACGGCGAGCGCGGTGTCGTCGAGCCCGAGTTTGTCGAAACGCGTGAACGACATCCGAATGAGATCGACATCGCTCGCACGGATCGTCGCGCCCGCATTGATCGAACGCCGCGCCGTCACCACGCTGCGGACCATGGTCACCTGCGCCACAAGCGGTACGGTCTGGACCACCAAACCGCCGGAAAGAACCTCCGCCTCGATCGAGGTCAGACCCAGCGGCGAACCGTTGCGGCGGCGGATGACAAATTCGTACGTCGGACCCCGCAAATCCAGAACCTGTTGGGACGTGTGATCGAAGAGAACCTCCGCCTTTCCACCGTATCGGGCGAACTCGGCGTTGAAGTAATCGACCACCGCTTGGCGAAGCGTTGTATTGTGCGAGCTTCCCGCGATCTTCCCCGCATGACTATGCGCGAGTCCACGCCCATTCCGAGCTGTGGGTTCGGGCGTGCGCGGAGCGGTGCCGGAAGATTGTGACGTTGCACGCGCCAGTTGTATGACCGGATCGGCGGGTCGCGTCACGGCGCACCTCGTCGCACCACCCAACCTGACGGTAGCCATGTTCGTGCCCGCGGCTGCCACCGCCGAGCGAATCATGTCGATGTGGATGACCCGCGATCCTCCGCGTGCCGGCGCCTCTGCGACGGTCAGCGCCCGCAACGCGCGCTCCCCCCCGATCGA
>JADFOB010000116.1 GCA_022563055.1 Planctomycetota bacterium | reverse complement strand
GATCGGGCATAGCGTGTCTGCCTGTTTCGCTGAACGGGCGCGAGCCGGGTGCGTGAGTGTTGCTGATACCGCAGCCAACCGCTTCCTGACGGGCGCGGTTCGGATTACGCCTCGATTCAGGTGTGTTGCAACACTACGCCGCCTTGACCACGACGATGGTGATGTCGTCGGATTGATGCGCCAGGCCAACGAAACGCCGCACGTCCCAAAGGATCTGTTGAGCCAGATGCTGCGCGTCAAGTGACCGATGCTTCCGCAAGGACGTGCGCAGACGCTTCGAGCCGTACATCTCATCCTGAAAGTTCAGGGCTTCGGTCACGCCGTCCGTGACGATGAGAAGCACGTCCTCCGATTGGATCGCAACGACTTCCTTCTCGAACGACTCGTCCGGGCAGGCGCCGATGACCGTGCCGCCCTGCGTTAGCTCGATCATCCGATCGCCGCGCAGCAGCAGCGGCGGTGGGTGCCCCGCGTTGCAGTAAGAGAAGGTCGACCCGTCCGGCGAGAACTTTCCGTAGACCAGCGTCGCAAACTCACTCACGAGTGTGTCGCGGTACATATGGCGGTTGACGGCCGCAACGGCTGCGTTCACCTCGTGATCGCAGTGCGTCGACGCCCGCAGCGCCGACCGAACCGAGGCCATCATCAGTGCAGCCGGGAGTCCCTTACCCACGACGTCCGCGACGACCACGCCCACCTCGCCACCGGGCAGCTCGATGAAGTCATAGAAATCGCCGCCGACCGAGAGCGCCGGATCGTACACGTAGCCGAAGGTCAGACCGGGAACCTTCGGTGGGCTGGTCGGGAGCATCCGTCGCTGGATCTCAGCGGCGGCATCGATCTGGCGCTGCATGCGTTCCGCGTCAACCTGCTCCTCGAACAACCGGCTGTTGATGATCGCCGACGCGGCTTGCGAGGCGATCGATCGAAGAAGCTGCGCTTCGGATTCGCTGAATCGATACTTGCGCGACGTGTAGACGCGGAGTACGCCGACGGTTCGGCCTCGAAAGGTCAACGGGACGCAGAGCCCGCTGACGATCCCCTCTCGCCGGGCGTTTTGGGGGAATCGGACCCGCGGATCGTTGGGCGCGTCCTCGACATAGACGGTTTCTCCCGCGAACGCGGCGGCGTCAATCGGACTGTCGTCGAGCAGGATGCGCCCTTTTTGCAAATACTCCTCTGAGAGGTTGTGCACAGCCTGGATGACGAGTTCGCCGGTCTCCTCCTGGAGCAGGCGGATTCCACAGGCCTTGACCGGCATCACCTCGACCACGCGCTCAACCGTCCGGTCAAGCGTTTCCTGTAGGCTCTGTGTTCCCGCCAGCAAGTTGGCAAGTCCATGCACGACCGAAAGATCGTCGAGTTGAGCCTGGATGCGTACAGCCTGATGATAGAGCGTAGCAATCATCCCAGCCAGGACGTCCGCGAAGCGGTGAGTGGCTTCGGGAGAACTCCCCGTATGCGGTGTAGTGCGGTCAATCGAACCGGCGAGTTGGTCGGGGTTGATCCCATATGTCGCTGCCACCGCTCGCGCTTGAGCCTCCGTGGGAGGTGGCCCCGAACGCGTCCCGACGACAATCACGGCGAGGCACTCACCGTCGTCGGCAATCGAGGCAGCGTAGAGAGTCAACCCCTCGTGGCAGACGGCTGGGACATTCCCGCCCAGCCCACGGGTCAACCCGCGCAGACTGTCCTTGAACGCAAGTTGTCCGAGGGGAGAGTTACCAATCATCGCCGAGAAGGTGCTGCCCCATGTCGGCTCCGTAATCATCTCCCCGTCGACCGTACAGATGCAGACGCTGACCTGCCCCAGAGCGGCGAATCGATCCTGTAGCCGGTGGAGCGCGTCAATCCCGATGAGACGTATCAACGCGGTTTCCGTAACGGTGGTGCTCTCGCTGCGGTTGTTTCGATCAGGCGAATCCACGACGTTAGTCAATCCGAAATGAAACCGATCCCACCGATACTATAGCACCGTGCGCGATGGCGCGGCGCTTGTCCAAACCGTAACCGCCTTATCCGAGCCCCAAGCGCCAGCGCGGGGTCTGCTTCCGCGAACCCTCCCGCACCCAGCGCGCGGCAGCGCCGTGGGGCAGCAGTACCCCCTTGCTCGGCGATTGGTGCGGGACCGGCACGGGGTCTTCCGACCCGTCGCTTGCGCTCAGGGCTCTGATGGGTGCGGGATCCATCTGAAGTCCCCGGAAAACCCATTCCCTAATAGTCTTCCTGCTCCAGGGCAAACTCCTCGGGATGGACACGTTCGTAGGCCTCTTCCTGAACGCGCTTCGCATGGGCGTCGCCCCGACGTTTGATGTACGCCCTGATAACCAGGTTCACCGTAAGGCACAGGACGATCCCGATGACCTCCAAGTGAACCAACAACCACGCCACACAAGCGGATGCGACGGCAGCGATAACCGCCGAGAGAAACCAGCTAAGAACTACCCAAATCGCACGCCCGAGTTTCAACTCAGCGTCACCCCGTTGGAAGATGCGATCCGCCATACCCGTTGCGATCACCGCGGCGAACGCCACGTAGGTCGTGGACACGGGCAGCGCCAGGCTGCTCGCTGTCGCAATGACGCTGGCGGACACCGACATGATGACGCACGCTCGCAAGGAATCATAATGCACGGTCTTGCCGGCGCTCGTGATCGCCGCGCGCGGCGCGAGAGCCGGCGCGTCGCCTCGGAAGCGCAGTAGCTTCGTCGCCAGCGTGACACACCACCGAGGAGCCCATAGGGCGACGTGATCGCCCATGCTACCCGTCGATACGGCGGCCTTCGTCACGCGCTGCGCGTTCTTCGTGGTCATGCCCGCAAAAAGAAGAAGCCCGCAGATCAAGAGCATCCACCACTGGATCGGAACCTCGGTTCCGATTTTGACGTCCTGTGCCATGATCAGGTTGATCGCCGCAAGTCCGGGTGATGCACAGTTGGCCAAGTCGTTTTGGCCAAACGCAAACGCCATCGCACACATCCCCAGCACGGAAAGAATCGGAAAAAGAAGTCTGGCTGCGCGCTTCCGGTAGACGACCAGCGTGACGTGAATCAGGATCGCAAAGATACCCCACAAGAAAACCAGAAGCAAAGGTGTAGCGATGTCCGCCTGGGCGGTGTCGTCGATGCGGTGGAGCGCCTCTTGCAGTTGGCGGATCCACGGAACGTTCTTCATGCCCTTGAGCAACAGGAAGTAGCACAAGGCCGCCGTCAATCCGCCACCGATCCATCCACCGTGCAAGAGCAGAACGCCCAGGCTGGTCGTCTTGTCCCGAATCGCGCCGCGAACCGCTCGCTGAACGGCAAAGGCGACGAACCCCGTCAACACGATCGAGCAGATAATCCCGCCGATGACGATGCCGGCTTTACCCCATCGGATGGCGGCGGCGTTGACCGCGAGCGATGCTCCGAGCAACTCAAACACCAGGCAAGCGGTCGTGCTGATGGGCATGCCGAAAGCGGAGTAGCTATAGAGCAATACGGTGTCGACGATGTAGACGGATATGTACACCGCCAGGGCGGCTTTGAGCGACCCGAGCATGGTCGGATCGAAGATCCCCTTGCGCGCCGTGTCGATCACATCGGAACTAAGAACCGCTCCGAGGACGACCGCGATTCCCGCCAGAATGATTGCGCTGCGACGGCTCATCACGCGGGCGCCGAAGACCGCGTTCACCAGATTGGCTGCATCGTTACGCCCGACCTCGACGGTATCCCAAAGGAGCATACCGATGGCGAGGGCGAGGCAAGCGAGCTGGAACGCGTCAAGAGCGCTCAGGTCGGGAAACTGCATGCGATTTCCGTCAAGAACTGGCGAGCATCCGGCGCAGCCTGTCGCCGGTTTTTTCCGCGAAATTGGCGAGTTGACCCAGCTCGCCGAACACACGGAACCACAGGAAGAGGTCCGTCGGTCTTATGTCGTCCTCCAGGGCGAACAGCTTCTTGGAGAGCTTGTATTGCAGGCGGTCCGCCTCCCACTCCATCTTCTCGACGGCGGCGACCATCGACAGCGCGTGCTCGGCTTCGGCACCCGCCATGTCTCCGTCCACGAGCGCGGGGAGGTAATCGGCGAGCGCCCGTGCGCCGTTGCAGACCTCCTCCACTTTTCCCACCGTGTCGAAGGTGGGCTCGACCAGCGGACCCGGCAGCTTCAGATTCTTGAGCGTCAGCAGGACCGCCAGATCCTCGACCGAATCAGCCATATCGTCCTGGAGCTTCACATAACCCAGCAAGTCACCACGGTAGACGGGCAGGAAGAACCGCTTGGGGACCGTCTGGCGGATGTCGTCCTTGATGAGGTCGGCCTCATGCTCGACCTTGAATATCTTCTCGGCGAGTTTCTGGAGCTTGTCATACTGCTCATCGCGAACCGCCTCGAACATGGGTCTCACAAAGGCGACGCACTCCATCACCGACTTCATGTGGTAACGCAACGGCTCGAACGGCGACTCGCGGAACAGGTCTCGGATCATGGGCATCTATGGTCTCCCAAACGGTTGTGGACAACCCATTGACGATTGTCGATTGCCAATTCTCAATCGTCAATCCTCAATCGACAATTCCCTCCGTGGTCATGTCAAGCGTGCGGACCAGGAAGGCCCACTTGTCGGCAGCCTCCTCGATTCTCATCCGTGTCGGCTTGCCCGCGCCATGCCCGGCCTGGGTCTGGATGCGGATCAGCGTGGGCGCCGCGCCGGATTGGGCCGCCTGCAGCGCGGCGGCGAACTTGAAGCTGTGGCCCGGCACCACGCGGTCGTCGTGGTCGCCGGTAAGGATGAGGGTGGCCGGGTAGGCTGTACCCGCCTTGAGATTGTGAAGCGGCGAGTAGGCAAAGAGGGCCTTGAACTCCTCTGGATTCTCGGCTGAACCGTAATCCGACGTCCACGCCCACCCAATCGTGAACTTGTGAAAACGCAGCATGTCGAGCACGCCCACGGCGGGCACGCAGGCGGCGAACAGATCGGGACGCTGTGTCATGCAAGCGCCCACCAGAAGCCCGCCGTTGCTCCCGCCACCAATCGCGAGCTTCGATGGAGCGGTGTACTTGTATTCGATCAGCCACTCGGCGGCTGCGATGAAGTCGTCGAAACAGGTCTGTTTCTTGAGCTTGGAGCCGGCCTCGTGCCACTTTCGCCCGTACTCGCCACCACCGCGAATGTTGGCCACGGCGTACACGCCGCCCATCTCCATCCAAACGATGTTGGCCACGCTGAACCGAGGCGTGATGGGAATGTTGAAGCCGCCATACCCGTACAGGTAAGTCGGATTCTTGCTGTTGCGTAGCATTCGGGTCTTGTGCGTGATGTACATGGGGATCTCGACCCCGTCCTTGCCACGGTAGAAGATCTGCCGCGTTATGAACTGTTTCGGATCGATATCCACCTTGGGTCGGCGGAAGATGTCGCTTGTCCCGGTCGCCACGTCGT
>JADFOB010000115.1 GCA_022563055.1 Planctomycetota bacterium | reverse complement strand
GCGACGAGGCAATCGAAAAGATTAAGCGCGCTATCGAGAAGAGCTACGCAGCCAAGGGTGAGGCGGTCGTGAAGGCAAACTTGGCCGCCGTCGACCAGGCACTGGCCAACCTTCATGTCGTGCCCGTACCGGACAAGGAAACGGCGGACCATGGACGTACGTTGGCTGTGACCGATGAGTCCCCGCTCTTCGTCCGGGATGTCACCGCGGAGATGATCGCCGGCCGCGGTGATCAGCTTCCCGTAAGCCGTATGCCCGTGGACGGGACGTTCCCGACCGGCACGTCCCAGTGGGAGAAGCTCAACATCGCGCTCGAGATACCGGTGTGGGAAACCGACCTCTGCATCCAGTGCAACAAATGTGCGCTGGTCTGCCCACACGCCGCCATCCGGGCGAATGTGTATGAGCCCGTCCACCTCAAGAACGCACCGACCACGTTCAAGTCGACCGACGCCCGCGGTGGAGAGTACAAGGGTCTTCAATACACGATCCAGGTGGCTCCCGAGGATTGCACCGGCTGCAACCTCTGCGTCGAGGTCTGCCCCGCGATCGACAAGACGAACACGGAGCGCAAAGCGATCAACATGACGCCACAGCCGCCGTTGCGTCAGACCGAGCGCGAGAACTACAAGTTCTTCCTCGACCTGCCCGAGTTCGACCGAACGAAGCTCAAGCCGTCCACGGTCAAGGGGTCCCAGTTCATGCTGCCCCTCTTCGAGTACTCCAGCGCCTGCGAGGGCTGCGGCGAGACACCCTATGTGAAGCTGGTCAGCCAGTTGTTCGGCGACCGCGCGGTCATCGCCAACGCGACGGGCTGCTCATCCATCTACGGTGGCAACCTCCCGACGACACCGTGGGCGAAGAACAAGGACGGGCGTGGCCCCGCCTGGTGTAACTCGCTGTTCGAGGATAACGCCGAGTTCGGGCTCGGGTTTCGCCTCTCGTTCGACAAGCAAAACGAGCACGCGCGGGAGCTGCTCAAAGGGATGGCGGATGAACTCGGACCGGAACTCGTCGGGGCGATTCTCGAGACCGATCCAACCGATGAAGCGGGTATCCGCGCCCAGCGCGAGCTTGTCACTCAGCTCAAGAGGCGGTTGGCGAAAATTGACTCGCCGCAAAGCGCGGATCTTGCCAGCATCGCCGATGCGCTGCTTCGACGGAGCATTTGGCTCATGGGCGGAGACGGCTGGGCGTATGACATCGGATTTGGCGGGCTGGATCATGTGCTCGCCCTGCACCACGACATTAACCTGCTCGTCCTGGACACCGAAGTTTACGCCAACACCGGCGGGCAGGCGTCCAAGGCGACGCCGCTGGGCGCGATCGCCAAATTCGCCGCAGCCGGTAAGAGCGCCGTGAAGAAAGATCTCGGAAGGATGGCGATGGAATACGGACACGTCTACGTCGCCCAGGTGGCGATGGGCGCGAGCGATAACCAGACCGTCAAGGCTTTCGTCGAGGCTGAGAGCTACGATGGACCGTCGCTCATCATTGCCTACAGCCATTGCATCGCCCACGGCATCAACATGAGCAAGGGGCTCAGCCAACAACAAGCGGCTGTCGATTCCGGGCATTGGATCCTCTACCGGTACGATCCGCGTCGGGCAGCGGCTGGACAGAATCCACTCAGGCTCGACTCGAAGGCGCCCAAGATGCCCTTCCGAGAATACGCCAAGACGGAAAACCGGTTCAACCGCCTCTTGAAGAGCCACCCGGACCGCGCGGAAATGCTCATGACACAGGCTCAGGAGGCGATTGACGCCCGATACCAGGAATATGCACGTCGGGCGGCGCTGCCGGGTGCCGGGAGCAACTAGGCCGCATTCTTCACACCGCAAAGAGCGCGGAGGACGCAGAGATTTGCGTAGAAAGAAGTTGTGGCAGAATCCGCACGTTCGCTCTTGCGACACACTGCATTCCGTGGAACGCTCGTTGACGGCGATCCCTTCTCCTCTTTTCCTCTCCGCGATCTCTGCGTGCTCAGCGGTGAGATATCCGGGCTGGGAGCGTCCGAGTGAGCCGACACCCGGGACCGAAATCCCGCGTGGGGCGCCTCGTATCCGCACGTGGTGCGGGCTTTCACGCATCCGGGCGTGGGAACCCGCGCACTTTCCCTGCAAGGATCCGGAGCAGTGGGCTCCATAGCTGTTAATACGCTTAAAAAGAGCGCTTGACATGGCACGACGCTTGCTGTAATATCCGCACAGTGGACCGGATGGATCCCGCGAACCGGAATCGGGATCAAGATCAAAACGGTGAACCGAGGAACGCCACTCGCAAGAAAGCACACAATTTGAACGTCCGCGTTTTAGCGGCATGATAAGTCGCGTACGCCAGCGGGTTAATCCCTTCCGACTTCCCTCTCCTCCGGCCCGAACACGGGGGGGATCCCCTGGCGTCGCGGCTTTTTCTTGGTCTACTCGTCCTGTCCGCGCTTTACTCCAGTATCATTATCCTTCGCGCCCGCGGTCAGTGTCTCGTTACGCTTGGAGGTGGGCGTTTGTGTGCCACTGCTCTTGAGCGGGTTCCGCGCAGGAATAGCATTTGCACTGCTCAAGGGTAGCGGCGCATGCACGGTCAGTGCGGGGGTGATGCCGGATCGTCAGCGTTATCGCTGATCGCGTGCGGCCAGCCCATCAGGTCGATGTGATATTGCTTTCCAAAGAGCGCCACGTCCGTCGAGGAGAAGTGGCCCAGGATTCCAAGCGCCAGCGCCGCGAAGAGACCGAACCCGGCGATGCTGACCGCGATGGGCCGCTTGCTGAATCGGCGCTCCTTGCCGCGATCAAGGAAGGGCCAGAACAGCAGGAGCACGAATGGAACAGAACAGGCTGCGATCCCCACAACGGCACCGTAGGGCCCTTCAAAATACTTGAGCAACTGATAACTCGGTAAGAAGTACCACTCCGGCTTGATGTGCGCCGGTGTGGCGAGGGGGTCCGCCGGTGGTCCGATCTCCCACGGCGCCAGCACCGAGAGGGTCACGAGCACCGCCAGAAGCAGCACCGCGACGACGCCCTCCTTGGCGACGTGGACGGGGAAGAATGGGATGCCGTGCTTCTCCTCGATCGGTTTTTCCTCCCCGACGCGTTCCGAGGTGGCGAGGTTGTGTAAGCGCATCAGGAACAAGTGGATCCCCACCAAGACTGCCAACGCCCAGGGCAGAATGATCACGTGAACGACAAAGAACCGCGACAGGGTTTCGCCTGTGACCGCGTCACCGCCGCGAAGGAAATACTGCAACCATGCACCGATGATCGGAACCTTATTGGCGGATTCGGTCCCCACCGTCGTCGCCCAGAAAGCGATCTGGTTCCAGGGCAGCAGGTACCCCGTGAACCCGAACGTGATCGTCATAATAAAGAGGATGACGCCCGTCACCCATGTCAGCTCGCGCGGCTTTTTGTACGCTCCCGAAAAGTACGTGCGCATCATGTGCACCACAAGACAGAGGATCATCAGCGATGCGCCCCAGGCGTGAATCTGCCGAAAGAGCCAGCCGAAATGCACCTCCGTCGTGATGTATTGGATCGACTTGTGCGCCTCGTCGGGTGTGGGACGATAGTAGATCAGCAGCAGGATCCCGGTGAGCACCTGGCTGATATACAGAAGCAGCGCCAAGCTGGCGAATACATGCAACCACCCCGTATTGGGCGGTAGTCTCTTGTGGATCTGCTTGTCCAGGAGCGCGCGTCCCGTCTCCATATCGAAGCGGTCGTCCAGAAACGAGTTGATCCGCCTGCCGAGACTCATCCAGCCGTCACCCTTCTCATAGAAGCGCAGGGCACTCACCTGCAAGCTGACACACTAAGTCGCCGAGACAAACACCTTTTCGCCCACTTCCTTGACCTTGTAAACCGGCATCGGCGCAGGCGGCGGACCGGCCACGACCGCTCCGTCCTTGTCAAAGACAGCGGCGTGGCACGGACAGAGAAATTCCTTACGCGACACGTCCCACTCGACGAGACAGCCCAGATGCGTACACGACGCCGAAAACGCCTTAAAACCGGAGCGATGTCGTACGACAATGACAGCTTTACCCCCAACTTGCAGGATCGTGCTGTAGCCAACGGCCAAGTCGGCGGCACCGATAACCTCCACTGGCTGCGCGCTATCTCCGCGCGCCGCAGGCCAGAGGTACATGACCGCCGGTATCCCCATGACCGCTCCGGTGACGGCTGAGCACAGGCCGATTGCCCAGTCCAGGAACGCACGTCGTGTGGTTGGTTTGGGCGCCTCTGTCACGCTGTGCCTCCGCTGCTCTTGTCGGGGAGTGGCACCACATAGCGCGCTTTGAGCTGCTTGTATTTGGCGTAGAGTAGAGCGGAAAACACCAGTGCGAATATCCAGATCGGTATCAGCGCGATCCGCCGCAGGTGCAAGCCTTGTTCGAGCTCGTCGAGCTCCGAATTGACCTGAGCACAAACAGCCTCGAGGTCCGCCGCCTTCTCGGCAAGCTTCCGGGAATCGAGCGTGTGTTGCAGGGCCGACAACGCAACCAGATGAGTCTTTGCGTCCTCAAACGTAAAGCGCTGTCGATCCACCAGCAATATACCATGCCCCACCTCGTCGAGCCGGTACCCGGTCCTGGCATACTCTCGCCTGGCTCCGGCGATCACATCAAGCAACTCGAACAGTTTAGGAAGGGTTTCGTCTTCGTCGATTTCATCGTGGCACTCGAGGCACGTCGCTAGCGCATGCGTCATAATCCTCTTGGGGTCAGGGTGGAGGGCGTCCGTTATCTGCTCCGGGGTCGCCTTGGGTTCCGACGCCAGCGCACGCCCGAAGCGCCGGATCAAAACGTCAGCGGGTGTCGTGATCTGCTCTATGAGATGGGAATGTGCCCCCTCGCCCCCGCCGTGGCAGTGCACGCACCCTTTGTGCGCCTCGAGCCCCGCGTGCACACTGGTCGAGAAATCCTCGGCTGCCCTCTGGTGGCACTTCCCGCAGACCGCGCCGACCGATGCGAACCCGGGCGGCGCGGAGGAGTGGCTCCCATGGCAGGTCGCGCAGGTGGGTGCGCCCGTATCGTGCTGCTCAAGCAGGAGTTGCCCATGAACGCTCCGGCGGTACTCGTCGATCTGCGCGGTCGGCAGGCCGAACTCGCCCATCAGCGCGGCGTCGCCGTGGCAGACGCCACAGGTGTCCGGCACGTTGAGCGGGTGTGTCTTGCTCGCTGGTTCCCTCGCCGAGTACACGTCGTGGACCCCGTGGCAATCCACGCAGACCGCCACACGGTCGTCTCGATTCTTCGCCAAGGTCTTGCCGTGACCGCTCGTCCAGTACCGGGCCAACTGGTCCGTGCGAAGTCCGTAGGGGTTCATACGCTCGATATCTGCGTGGCAGTCACCGCATAGGTTCGGGATGTCCGCCCGCGCTGGTTTGCCGCCAAAGGACGGACCGTGGTCGAACACCAGTTCTGAGGTTCCGGATCCCGCCGCTGAAATGTACTTCCG
>JADFOB010000114.1 GCA_022563055.1 Planctomycetota bacterium | reverse complement strand
TGTGGCACGGGTCTTGGGCAGTGCGAAGTGTTTCACGCACCTCTTTTTGGCTGGCTCACACTGCGATGAGTACACCGATCATCGGCGTCGACATCGATGATTTCCGCCTGGGTCCAAAGGCAGGCCTGGCCAGGGCGGCGGAGCTGCAATTCCGGGTCGTGGAAATGGCGACGGTGGCGGGGGACGTGGCGGCCTGGAATCTCTCGTCCAGCGGACGGCGCCACCTGGCTCGATTCGTATCCGGACTGGGCCTGCGGTTCGCATCGCTGGTGGCCGATATGCCGGACCTCCGTTTGAGAGACCCCGGAGCGATTGACGAGCGCGTCGAACGCTCGCTACGTGTCGTGGAGTTGGCGGCGGACATGAACGTTCCGATCGTGACTACCTCAGTCGGCCCGATGACGGATCTCGAGACGTGCGAACCACTTCCGGCGGTCCTCGAAGCCCTGAGCCGCATCGGAGAGTACGCCGACACGCGCGGTTGCGTGTTGGGCATTCGCCCCTCCTTTGATTCCGGCGATCGCCTTACGGCTGTGCTGGATGCGCTGAACTGTCCATCGGTCAGAGTCTGCCTCGATCCAGCCGAACTGGTCATGAGCGGATCCAACCCGATCGCTTCGTTCGAGAAGTTGGCCGGGCGAATCGCACTCGTCCACACGCGTGACGCAACGGCGGGCACGCCCCAGCGGTCGGGACATGAAGTTCGCCTTGGGACCGGCGAAGTCGACCTGGTGGGTGTGTTGGCCGCGCTTGATGGAGCCGAGTATCGCGGTGACTACGTGCTGCGCCGCACCGATTCCCAGTCGCCCAGCACCGACCTGACCGACGCGCGCGACGTGCTAGCGCGTTTGCTTCCGGCAGGATAATACCGCCACGACACGTCGATGACTTGCCTTTACCAACTGGGTCGAACGGCATAGCATCACGGTACCAAGCAGCGCGGTCTTTTTGGGATACTCCGGGTGTGCGTCGTCATGCGTGAACCATTTGTGGAAGCGATGAAGACTCGCGTGCTCCTCGCTGACGGGGCGATGGGCACGCAGTTGAACGAAGCCGGTTTGGCGGCGGGCCAATCGGGCGACGAATGGAACTTGTCCCATCCCGATCGCGTCGGGCGTATTCACGCCGAGTATGTCGCCGCCGGCAGCGAGGTTCTGATCACCAACAGTTTTCAGAGTTCGTCGCTGGCGCTGGCACGACACGGCCTGGCGGAGAAATCCTACGAGTTGAACCTCCGCGCTGCGCGCATCGCGCGGGACTGTCTGGGAGAAGGCGGGTACGTACTGGGCGACGTGGGACCGTTCGGCGGATTCCTCGAACCGCTTGGCAATACGACGCGCCGCGACCTCGAGGAGTCCTTCGTTGTCCAGACCAGCGGACTCCTGGATGGCGGCGCCGACGGAATCATCCTCGAGACGATGACCTCGCTGGAGGAAGTCGAGGTGGCGGTGGGGGCCATCCGGCGCTGCCGAGCTCACGTGCCCATCGTCGGTTCCATCACGTTCGACCGCATTGCAGACGGCGAATTCCGGACGATGACCGGCATGAGCGTCGCCGATGCCGTTGGTTTTCTCGCGCGCCTGCGAGTCGACGTGTTGGGCTGTAACTGTGGAACCGGTCTGCACGTCGGCGATTACGTTCAGCTCGTCACGACCTATCGCAAGCTGTCCGACCTGCCGATCATGGTGCAACCCAACGCGGGCAAACCACGGCTCGATCGCGGGCGCATCGTCTACGACGAAACTCCCGAGACGATGGCGGATGCGATTCCGACATTGATCGCTGCCGGCGCTTCCATTGTCGGGGGATGCTGCGGGACGACGCCTCGGCACATCAAGCTCTTTGGTCGCCGGTTGGAGATAGCCGCCGCACCCCGGTCATCCTAGACTCAGGAGTCGGCGCCGACAACGATGGCAGCGCATGACGCCACCTCTCTTAAGCCTGACCCACGGACCCAACCCGGACCGGCGCGTGCCCCAGCGCACGGGTCCACGAGGCGGCCGCGCAACCCGTTGCGTGACTCGATGGCGCTGGGCAAAATGCCGATCATTCAGGAGCTTCACCTGACGGATCGCGATCGCGTGGCGTACCAACAGTTGCGCCAACGGTATCTTGCCGATACGGCTGCGCTTCCCGATCTCACCTTCTTGGGGCAGTACCTGCGACAGCTCGATGCCACGTCAGGCGATCTGACAAGCGAAGAACGCAGTCTCACCCACAAGCTGCAGGTGTACGCCGATCTCCTGAGTTCCGGGAAGATCGACCTGATTGCGCTGGATGATGGCGCGCGCGGGCGGGACTCGCTGGACAACGCCGTCGCGGCGGAGCTGCTGACGGGTCTTGGCGTCGATCCCGCCCAGTTGATGGCCAATGTCGTGGCGCGGAATCGCACGGCGGAGCAGATCCGCCAACGCCTCATTCGTTTCGCCCAGATCGGTCTGCGTAACGTTCTGCTGCTGACCGGCGATCTGCCGACGGATCCATCCAAGCCCGCGCGGTTTCCGCTGGACTCCTTGGGCATGTGCGAGCTGGCGCGTGAGATGCTGGTCGAGGGCATGCTCCCCGAGGACTTTCTCATCGCCGCCGCCGGCCATCCCAACCTCGACGCCGATCCCGACGGTTTGCGCACTTTGCAAAAAGCCCTGGCGGGCGCGAAAGTGATCATCACCCAGGTGATCCTGTCGATCGAGCCCTTTGTCCGGTGGATGGGATCGCTGCAAAGGCTCGGCGTTCTGGACATGGTCCATGTCTTTGCCGAAGTCATCCCGATCACATCCCCCCGGCAGTTGCAGATTCTGTCCGACATTCCGGGCATCCGTGTTCCCAAGAGCCTGCTCGAGGAGTTCAATGCCATCGAGGAGCGGATCACGTCGGCCGCCCGAATGGGAGGACATCCCCAGCCGTGGATCAAGCAGCGAATGATGCAGGAAGGGGCCAGGCTGACACGTTCGCTGTTTCAGCGAGTTCGCAAGGTTCCGGGGGTCAGTGGGATCTACCTCGGGTGCGTCCGATCGTTCGACGCGCACCTGGAACTGCTCAAGGAAACGCCGCTGGTGCCGGATCATCCGCACGCTCTGCAGAAGGTCGCCCGGTTGACCGGCCTGGAACGCCAGCGCGCGCTGGCGCAACTTCCCGTGATCGAGACCTACCTTGACCGCATGAGCCGCCAAGCTCTGGCTAATCAGCGCAGCGTGATACGGCGCTTCCTGCGATGGGGCGTGCGGCCGTCATGGGTCCGGCGCCTGTTGAAAATGATGGAATGGCCCAAGATCCCGGTTTTTGGATGTCAAAGCTGCGACCGGTGTGATCTCAGCGCGGACGCGCTGGTGTGCCCGCGCGGTTGTGCCAAGCAGATGTCGCATGGTCCGTGCGGTGCGCCGCGAACGGAGGGCGGGCGCGTGCTGTGCGAGGACACGTCGCGCGAATGCACGTGGGCTCGAATCCGCGATCGGCGCGATCGCTATGGCGTTGCGATGGCGGATCGTCTCGAGATTCGTGAGGCGCCTTCCCACGGTTTCTTCGAGGGTAAGACCTACAGCGCATTCCTGCCGGTGTTCGAGGGGCGCACGCCGGGACCCAACTGGAGCCTGCTCTACCGCGCGCCCTGGGCTTGGTTGATGTCCCGCCTGTTAAACGACTTCACGTTGGAGGTGCACGGGTCGCCGCTGGAGTTGTCGACACTGGTCGCCGCCAAGGCTCCGCAGATTCGCCGAATCCTATGGGACAACCCGCAGACGGATCCCGAGGAGCTCTTGATCAAAGCGCTGTCGCTGGTGGGTACGCCGCAGGCGATTCACCTGGTCGAGTCGCGGATGGCCCAATTGGGGTTGCCGGCGGAGGGAACCTTCAGCGAGCTGTCGATTCGTGAGCAGTTCCAGGTGGCCCAGGCGCTACCCGTTGTCCGGCGTCGCTTAGCGGATGCCAAAGGACAATCGGGCGTAACGCCCCTGGCGCGTTGCGATGAGCTTCTGGCGGTGGTCGGTGAGGGCAGGGCGCTGAGGCGCGCGCTGCGCCGCGAGCTGGCCAATAAGCTGATTCAGCATACGGCTTCGCTGGGCGTGCGTGTGACCTACGCCGACGTTTTGCTCGAAGCAAAGCATGTCGAGCTGTTCCTGCAGGCCCTCACCATCCTCAAGGAGGAGCTTCAGCTCGCGCCCCACCGCAGTGCGACGGACTCCACGGAGCTTGCCGTCCATTTCAATCGTATTCACTACAAGCACCACTATCGCGCGCCGGTGGCCATCCGCAGGTATCACGACACCGACGCGTGCGCGCGGAGTCGCGCGGAGTTCGTCGTGGATCTTCGCCAGTTCGGTTCCGCGGATCGGTTTCGCGCCAACCTCCGCGCGGCTCTGGTGCAGGTGTCGGATGGGGGTTCTGAATGCCGCGATGCGATCGCGCTGGAGTCGTTTACGAGCGAATCCGCGGGTGTTTGCTGGTCGTTCAACAACGCCTACTGGAGGCGACTTAGCGACTTCGAGAAAGCCACGGGCGTGTGCTACGACGCATCCATCGGCGGTTCGACGGATCAGAACGAGAACTACGTGCGTTCGACCGCACGCGCCTACTTCGATCGGCTCTGCGACCATGGACTTGGCCACGACACAGATCATCGCACGGGAGATGAACGATTCTACATTGTCGAGATCGGCGTGGCTTCGACCCATCGGGCGCGCATGTTCCTCAATGAGTTGCGGCGCATCAGCAACATGGCTGGAACGGACTACTACGATCGGACGACCTATGTGCTGGCGGACTACTCGGAAGCCATCCTCGAGCGCAGCAAGGCCGATCTGGAGCAGCACCACCCGCACGTTGAAGCGGTCAAGTTCGACGCAGCCCATCCAGCGCAGGCGTTGGCGCCGTATCGCGGGCACGTCATGCAGGTCCATCTTTGTAACGTGTACGACAACCTTCCGTCCGACAAGGTTGCCTGGGTTGACGGGCGTTTCTTCGGTATTGAAGGTCGGTTGTACCTGCCGCGCGACGTGATGGTTTCGTTGTTATCACAACACGGTTTCAAGGACGGGGACGCGCCCGCGCTGGAGCAGCGGCTCGGTTCGCTCGCCACAGGCGGCGATCAAGGCGTGGAAGCCCTTCTGGATTGGGCGAACGAGCGTCTTACGGAGCTCGGCTGCGAACCCCTTGCGTACGTCAAGTTCTGGATGGACCTCTTCTGGGCGCTGCGGTTGGAGGAAAGATATGTGCCGCTCGATGACACTCATGGGCACCCGCTTTCGAGCATCCCCAGGCTTAAGAACGTCGACAAACTGTTGAATCGGCTCTTCCCGACGCGTCGGAACGTTCGTGTGCATCTGAACCAAGAGGCCTTGGAAGGATTCGTCGAGCTGCTCGATGTGCTGCATCCCTGCGGTACGCTCGAGGTCGTGGACCTATTCGTCCAACGCATCGCGGAGTACTACGACCGATTCAAGGGGCCTGCCAAGTACGACGGAAGCACGGTGAACTGGCTTAACG
>JADFOB010000113.1 GCA_022563055.1 Planctomycetota bacterium | reverse complement strand
CCCCGACGCGCTGGCAGTACCGGCAACACAACAACGGAATCGAGACCACAAGCCTCAAGGGGGGTGTCGGTTTAGTGTAATCTGCCGTCACGAGACGACACTTTCCGATCCGATACCCTTAGGGTATCACGGCACATAGCACCCTCAAATGCGTATCGGTCTAATCGAAGCCGATTCAACCGACAGCCCCGGAAAACTTGGGCCACCCGACCACCCGGCACCTTCCGCGCCGAGCCGCACGCTTTAACGTGCGCGAATTCACGAGAGTCGCCGACGCTACGGCGATCGTGGCATCGCGCGGGCTAAAGCCCGCGGCTCGGTTACACCAGCGGCTCGGTCACACCAGCGGCACGGTTGCGGACTTGGGGTCGAGGGCGTCGCGCAGACCGTCGCCGATGAAATTCAGGGCTACAAGCATCAACACGAGTACGCCACAGGGGAAGACCAGCAGCCACCAGTAGCTCACGAACATGTTGACCGCCTCGACGCCGTCGGCCGCCAGCCTCCCCAGCGACGGCGATGGCTGGGGCACGCCGATCCCCAGGAAACTCAAAAACGCCTCCTGCAAAACCGCTTGAGGCACGACCAGCGTCGCGCAAACCACGATCGGTCCGACCAGGTTCGGTAGTATATGGCAGCGGAGGATGTGGACCGGTCCCGCGCCAAGGGCACGGGCAGCCTCGACAAAAGGCTCCGCCCGTAGCGACAGAACCTGGCCACGAACGACCCGCGCCATGGTCAACCAACTCACGCCGCCGATTGCGACGAACAGAATCACGATGTCGGCATACCGGGTGTGCCCGCCGAGCAGGGCTGTCAACGGACGCGTCAAGGCGGTCTTGAGAAGAATGACCATCAGAATGTAAGGCAGGCCATAGAGCACGTCGACGATCCGCATCATGATCATGTCCACCCGACCGCCGGCAAAAGCGGCGATCGCACCCCACGCGGTACCGATCACAACCGCGATCACCGCCGCCGCCAAACCGATCGCCAGGCTGATCAGCAGCGCCGGCCAAACGCGATAGAACAGGCTACGACCAAGGTCGTCATGCCCCATGGCGGAAACCAGACGATGGGCGATCGGCGCCAGCTTCGCCACGATCCCGCCGTCGCGCGGACCCACCTCGGAAGCTGCGCCGCGGATCATGGCCAAGCTTGTATAGCGGCTCAACGGTACGACCGGTGTGATGCTCGGCGGGTGTCGAACCGCCAGGGACAACGACTGGACGTTGTGCCACTTCAGCGCGTACGGCAAGGTGATGATACTTGTCAGCAGCAAGATACCCAGCAGCCACGCGCTGAGCCGCGCGAGGCGATTTCGGCGAAACCGGCTCCATAGCGTCGCCTGGGCGTGGTTCCGTCCGTCACGATCGCGACGCCACATCACACCGCCCCCGAGATGCGCGGATCGATCCACGCGTACAGCACATCGATCACAAGATTCAGACCCACCAGCAGCGCCGAAAAACAGAGCACCGTTGCCAGGATAAGACCGGCGTCGAGGTTGAGCGCCGCATTGACGAAGTGCTGCCCGAGCCCCGGTACGCCGAACACCTTCTCCACCACGAAGGAGCCCGTCATCGCCTGGGCGGCGGCTGGACCCAGGTAGCTCAGCACCGGTAATAGCGCGACCTTGAGGGCATGTCGCCAGACGACCGCCCGCGGCGAGACGCCCTTGGCCAGCGCCGTTCGCACGAAGTCACTTCCCAGCGCGTCGAGCATTCCGATCCGCGTCAGGCGCGCAATGTAGGCTGTGAACGGAAGGGAAAGCGTCAGCGCCGGCAGCGGAAGATGTGCGAGCGTACCCCATCCACCCACGGGCGCCAGGTGAACCTGGACGGCGAAGATTGTCAGCAAAACGGAGCCCGTCACAAACAGCGGCGTCGATACGCCGACAAGAACAAAGATCAGCGCAGCCACATCGAACCAGGTGTTGCGCTTGACCGCGCTGAATACGCCGATGGGGATGCCCACAGCGAGGGCGATCAGGATCGCCAGCAGGCCCAGCGTGACCGAGACCGGCAGCGCCGAAGCGATGATCTGGTTGCACGTCCAGTCGTTGTAGGTGAAGGTCGGACCGAAGTCGAGGCGTACCGCCCCGGCGAGGAACTGCCCGAAGTAGACCCAGTTGTTGTCCATGTTGTACCGGGCGCGCAAGGCCTGTTCGACCTCGGGTGCCATGGTCCTGTCACCTTGCTGGAAGGGATTACCCGGAATCGTGATGACCATCACGAACGTCAGCACGTAGACACAGGCGATGGTCACGACCCCGAGCAGCATTCGACGCAGGATCAGCGTGGCCATCCTCGGCATCAGTTGGACCTTCGATCAAGCGTGATGGTGCGAAACGGAAACCACAACCGCGGATTCGGATGCAAGCCCTTGACGTGCGGCTTGATCGCGATGGGCGACACGTAATGGAGGATCGGAAGGATGGGGAACTCCTCCTCGACAATGATGGCCTCGGCACGCCTTAGCAGTGCCGCCCGCGCGGCTGGATCGCGCAGACGCCGCGCTTGATCGAGCAGGTCATCGTACCGCGGATTGGCGTATCCACTGTCGTTGTTGCCGTTTCCGGTGGTCAGGCAATCCAGAAACGTGGTCGGATCGTTGTAATCGGCGTACCAGTTCGCCCGCGCGATCATATAACGATGGCCGGCTTTGTCTTGGGCGAAGGTCTTGCTCTCCTTGCACCGAAGCTCGACGCGAACACCGAGCGACTCCTCCCACATGCGTGCGACCGCCTGGCAGACACGCTCGTCGTTGGGTGTGTAGAGAAGTGCTACGGGGCCGAGGTCTGCTCCGTTGGGATAACCCGCGCTGGCCAGTAGCCGTCTCGCCTCGTCGACATCCATGCCCACACCGGTCGGGGGATCGTACCCGCGAATGGCGCCGGGTGGTACGAACGTCCGCGCGATTCGGTCACCACGCTGGAGCACGTTGTGCACGATCTTCTTCCTGTCCACCGCCAGACTGAACGCTTTTCTCACGCGCGGATCGACGAACGGATTCAATCGACCGTTCACGGTCTCGCTAACGCAGTTGAAGTTGAAGAAGTAGGTCGCCAGCACGGGGCAGAGGTGGAAGTCGGGCCGTTCACCGCTTTTTGCCAGACGGGCGATCTCATGCTCGTAGGGAACGCTCATGTCGGGCAGGAAGTCCACGTCGCCCGCCTCGTAAGCCATGATCGACGCACTGATGTTGTCGAAGACCAGCATGTCGACGGTTTGGCACTCGATCTTGTCCGCCATGCGGTAGTGCGGATTAACCGTCAGCCTCGCCCGCCGCTTGAAGGTCCAGTCGGTAAGCCTGTAGGGTCCGTTGGTGATGAGTCCCGGATACCCGTTCTCGTGGTAATCGGGCTTGGTCCACTGTGGATCGTACACCACCAAGCCTTGGTCGGTGATGGGTGTCCCCCGATAACGCTGCCGCAGCAATTCGATGCTGCGATGGCAGGGCAGAAAGATCGGGAAACCCGTCAGATCCAGAAAGTAAGGACAGGGATTGACCAATTGCACGACAAGCGTTCGATCGTTGAGGGCTTCAACGCCCACTGCGGCAAAGCGCTCGTCGAACTGCGCGACGTGTGTCGAGAAGACTTCGTCGTGGAGGGCATTCCAGTCGAGCGCGGAAGCGTTCAAACGATCGGCCATCGCCTCAAACGACCGCTCATTCGTGTCCCCGAGCGTATCGGTGTCGGCTCGCAACAGGCTCGCTCCGATCGCTCCAAGCGTGTTGGGGCGCACGAATGCCCGCGCGCCGCGCGCGTCCACGGGCCAGCCGTCCCGCAAGCGAGCGAGGGAGGTCAACATCGAAACCGCATCCCGGCGCCATCGCACATACTCAGCCGCCCCGACGACCTGATCGGCAATCAGGAAGGTGTAGTCGGTCGCGGTTCCCGGCTCCAACCCTCGCCGCCACCCACGCACAAAGTCGTGTGCGGTGACCGGGTCACCGTTTGACCATCGGGCGTGCTTCTGGATGGTGAACGTGTAGGTCAGGCCGTCGTTCGATATCCGAGGCGGGAACGCCGCCGCTCCCTCGATCGGCTCCATCGTGCGCGGATCCCACGACGTGAGCCCCTCCCAGATGTTGAGCGCCACGCGGAAGTCGGTCGTCCAGCTCATGCGGGCCGGGTCGAGCGTGTGAATGCCCGAAGGGTTCACATAGGTGAAATCCGCGCGAGGCTCGGCGGATGACCATGTGATTCCGGCGGCGAGCGCTACAACGACGCCGGCAGCAACAAGCAGGAGGATTCTCAGCGGTTTGCTCTGTGTAATCGTCTGGATTAGTGCTCTGTCACGCCTGCTTTGACGAGTTGGCTGAAGCATTTGTGGCCCAGCCGCCCTCGGCTGGGCAGTTGCCGGGACACAGCGGAGAGCCGCCATTCCACACACAGCGGTGGGCCGCTGTGCCACACCACGGGCACTCCATCAGATCAGCGCCGACCGGGCACTACGGCGCACCTATGGCGACATCCCACGGTGCCGCATTCAACGGCCCCGGCGTGTTCGTCTTGGGGTCGCCGACCCAACCATAAACCTGCGCAAGGATCGCCGGTGCCCGCACCGCGTATCCACCACTCCGCAGGATCTGCGAAATCCCGGCGGGTCGGCTCCTTATCAACGTCGCCAGGATGGTTTCGTTACCCAAGAGCATTCGCTCGAGTGCGTCACGCTCGTAGAAGCCGAGGTCGACGGCGTCGCCCGTCGGCGGAACAAGACTCGGATCGTTGTACCGCTGGGCGTCGAGCCGAAAGAAGAAAGCCAACCGCTCCACAAGCCGCGTCTGCTGACCCTGGTTCAGCGCGGCCAGCACACCGCCGACCCTAAAGAAATCGTAGGCCCCAAGTTCCGCGCCGTCGGCCACGATGGCCGGTCCCCGACGGTAGGTCTCGCGCGACCCAAGCAAGTCGATATAGGCATCGAACACGGCGTCCACCTCGGCGGGATAGGCCAGCGCCCAGTAGATTCGTGTGAGGACAACCGGTTGTGCCTCCTTGAGCCCGGCCGCCCGCAGCGCAGCGACGACACGGCTAAGCTGGGTCGGCTCCGCCGCGATCTCAGTTTTCCTGTCGCCCAGCCCGCGAGCACATACAAGGCGAGCACGCGCATCCTTGGACGCCAGACCAGCCAGTAGCCCATCCAGCGCCTCGATCCGATCCAGATCAAGCAGAAGAAGGGCGAGAAGGTGGGCTGCGTCGGCGTCGAGATCCGCCCTGCCAAACGCCTCCACCGCCACCGCGCCAACCTGCTCGGCAAACGCAAGGCGAAACGGCTGCGAACTGCTCGCGTGGTTGTACTCCGCATCAAACACCGCTCGCGCGACGCGCACGGAACCCGGACGAGCGTCCGCCGGGAGATTCGCCAGCGCATCCACCTGATCCCGAACCCAGCGACCAATCTTGTCTTTGTCGTTGGGCGAGAAGGAATCGCGCGAGCGAAGCGTGTCCAGCGCTCCACGATCCGGCTGCTGTGCATGGGCACCCCCCGCGCACAGCAACGGGGCGATC
>JADFOB010000112.1 GCA_022563055.1 Planctomycetota bacterium | reverse complement strand
GTCGCAGACGCAAGTGGGGCCCGTCTGGGCCTTGACCAGCCTCAGGATCTCGAGGCGGGTCGGGTCGGCCAAGGCTTTGAAAGCCCCGAGCAGGCGCTGCTGGCGGGGGCCGCGCAGGGGCTGGATCGGCTGAAGCGGGCAGCAGCCCTCGGGACGGGCTCTCGTAGCGGTTGTTTCGGCGCGCACGGGAATATATTGACAGATATCGATTCGATGTCTAGAATCCATCGAAGTTGATCAATGTGTTTGAGCTGCGCCCCGACCCGCCCGGTCGAATCGCGCCCGGTCGAATCGAATCGGGAAGGAAGACCCGTCATGCGACTCCAACTCGCCCTCAACGTCGACGACCTGGAGAAGGCCATCGACTTCTACTCGAAGCTCTTCGATACCTCCGTCAACAAGCGCAAGCCCGGCTATGCCAACTTCACGCTGGAGAGCCCACCGCTCAAGCTGGTGCTCTTCGAGAACCCGGGCGCAAGCGAACGGCTCAACCACCTGGGCGTCGAGGTCTTCGAGGCCGAAGACGTCTCACGGGCCACCGAACGCCTCAAGGCCGCGGGCCTGGCCGAGCAGGTCGAAGACGCGAGCACCTGCTGCTACGCGACCCAGGACAAGGTCTGGTCGAGCGACCCGCAGGGCTTGCGCTGGGAGTGGTACCGCGTCCTCGAAGACTCGGAGACCTTTGGAAAGCCGTCGGAAATCCCCGAGTCGAAGCAGCAGGGCCCCGCACCGACGGGCGGCTGTTGCGCCTAGCCGGGGCCAACCGGGACGCGGTTGGGTGCTTGCCCAGCTTCGAGTGACGACGCCCGCCCCTAGAAACAGCAAACTCCAAACAACGTCCCCTGAAACTACGACGCCAGCCCGGACATGAGCTCGAGCGACGCCTCGAGTTCCGCCGGTTCGACGCCCGGAATCGGCGAACGCGCGATCAGGTGGGTCATGCCGAAACGTTCGCGGTAGCGGGCGATGTCGTCGGCGACCTGCTTGGGCTCACCGACCAGGGCCCAATCTTCGAGGGCGACAGCGCCGTCGCGGGGAATCGACCGACCCGAGCGAGCCATGGCCGCCGCCTGGGCTTCGAGCGCTTGGCGCGCACGGTCGAGGGTCGCCGGGTTCTCGTGCACGAAGATCGTCCGCATGATGGGAACCACGTCGGGCACGGGCTTGCCGGCGGCGTCGCAGGCCTCGCGGTGGCGGGCATGGTTCTCTTCCAACCGCGACCAGGACTCGATCGGCGAAGCCAGATAGGGAAGGCCCAGCCGACCCGCCTGGGCCATGGCCTTGGGCACCTCCGCCTCGGCGAGCACGACCAGCGCGCGGTTGTTCTCGATCTTGGCCCGGTTTTCCTCGGCGGCGGCGATGGCCATGGCGCGGCGTTTCTCCGCCTCCGCCTGGTAACGCCGTTTGTCCGCGTCCGCCTGATCCGCCTGGAGCTTGGCGCCGATGTTGCTACCGACATCTATGTCGGCAATATCGATCGAAAGGATTTCAAAAGCTGTTCCGGAGTCCAAGCCCTTTGCGAGAACCGCCGTGGTAATTCGGTCGGGGTCGGCCAGCACCTCCTTGTGCGACGTGGCGGAACCGATCGCGCTGACGATGGCTTCGCCGACGCGGGCGATCACGGTCTCCTCGGTAGCGCCGCCGATAAGCTGACCGATGTTGGTGCGCACCGTGACACGGGCCTTGGCCTTGAGCTGAATGCCGTCCTTGGCCACGGCGTCGATCGTCGTCTTCCCACGCTCCGGGTTTGGGCAGTCGATGACTTTGGGGTTCACGCTCGTGCCAACGGCGTCGAGGATGTCGCGCCCGGCCAGGTCGATGGCGCATCCCTTCTTCCAGTCCAGATCGATCGCCGCCCGGTTGGCAGCGATCATGGCGCGAGCGACGTTGACCACGCGCCCCCCGGCGAGGTAATGACTTTCAAGATCGTTGGCGGTGACGCCCTGGATCCCTGCCTTGACGAGCTGGATTTTCGTGATGACGATCATCCTCGAATCGACCTTGCGCAGTTTCATCCCGACCAGATCCGCGAAGGTTACGCCGGCGTTGCTCATGTAAGCCTGTAGCCATAACCCAAAGAACTGCGCGACGATGAACAACACGACCAGGAGGACAGCGCCCAGAATCCCCCAGAACCAAAAAGAGGTGAAAAACGACGATTGCGCAGCCAACAACGTACTCAAAGCCATCACACGAATCCTTTCGATCCGGTTGGGGCCACGGGACACGGCGCCGAATCCACACCCGGCAAAACGTCCGCAGCCACCGGTCTTGCTATACCTTCTTCTCCACGACGGCCAGATTGGCCCCGGTCATTCCGACGCCCTCGACCGTGACGCCCGACTCGATCATACCGAATCTGGCGATGCAGGACACGCGCCGGCCGTTGAATTCGCAAATACCAACCGGTCGTAGTGGCGACAGGGTCTTGCCCGTCTGTCCGATCATGGCGTTAATCTCTTGGACGGGAACGGACGTGTCCGCCAACGTGAGGATGGGATTGGGCGGGGCAATCATCCGCCCGATCAGCGTACGCCGCCAGTACTTCACAGAGACGAACGCCAGGGTCGGCACGAACACCAGGCAGGCGAAGACGGCGACCACACCGGCCCCGTGCCCGATATCCTGGAAGGTTCGGACGATTCCGGCGACCAGAAAGCCCAAGCCGGCCAGGGTCAGCACACCCTGCGACGGGATGAAAATCTCCGCGGTCAGGGCGAGAGCGCCGAGCGCAAAGAGCAGGATCAGAACCCCGACGTCAGGCATCGCTGGAACTCGATGATTCGTCCGGGCTCTGTCGTCGCGCCGCCCGGACCACAACGCGGTTTCCACGCCGCTCGACAACTTCGATCCGCGTGTCGGCTGCAAGATACCCGCCCTGACTCACAACGTCGACCAAGACCGATCCGAACATCGCCTTGCCGGCCGGATGGAGTGGACCCTGCGCCATACCGAGGTCTCCCACGCGTGCCGCGCCACGATAGACATCATCCGGAGCCACTTGCGACGGCGTGGGGTTCGCCGGAACGAAGGCACGAAACAGCGGGGTCTTGGGAAGGAAACGACTCAGCAGGATCATGCCCACGATAGACGCGAGCATCGACGAGACCAGCGTGACCACGGCTCCCCGAAGCGCCGCCAGCGTGGACGGCAGTGACGGGATGTAGAGCGGGAAGGATCGACCCGGTTCCTCTGGGATGAAGGTAGCGAGCAACCCGACGATCAGAAAAACCACGCCGGCGATACCGGCCACACCGAAACCGGGAATGACGAATACTTCCACAGCGATAAGCAGCACCCCAAGGGCGATAAGAAGAATCTCCCACACGTTGGCAAGACCGGTCAGGTAAGGCGCCCCAACGAAGATGGCCAACGTAATGAGCGCGACAAGTCCCGGCACGCCGACACCCGGCGTGTGGAACTCGACGTACGCGCCGAGCATAATGATAATCATCAGGAATGCCCGAACGTACATCGACGTGAGCCAATAGGCCAGCGATTCGGACCAGCTTGGTGAAAAGTGAACGACTTTTCCAAGGTCATACCTGGCGCGGAGGTCGCTCTCACCGGTGACGATACCCTTGCTAAAGCCATAGGCCTGCGCTTCGCCGGCTGACATCTCGAGCAGTTGATCGTCTCGCACGACCGGCTGAAGCGTGTCGACCTCCATCTCCAAGAGGGGATCGTAGTACTTCTCCACGAGCCTCCACTCTGGGTCGGCGCGGTCAGTGTCCAACGGAGATTCCGTGGTTTGGGCACCATCCGCCTCGTCGGAAGCGTCGACCATCTCGGCGTCGGCGCTGTCGACCTCCGTCTTGTTCTCGGGATCCTTGTGCTTAGGGGGATCCTCGTGTTCACCGAAACGCCGGAGTTTCTCGTCGCGGAAAACGAACTCCCGCTCGCCGGTTTCGACGTTCTCGAGCCACCACACCTCGCGCTGCGGCAAGACAAAGGCTTCGCAAAGCACCTGGTCGTATCCGCGCAGTCTCGCCGATGCCCGAAACTCCGCGAGCACGGGCGTATAGGCCTTGGCTTGCAGTTCTTCGGGAACGGCTGTCGCTCCACCCGGTCCGCCCATGATGACTTGCGAATCCCCGATACGCGACGAACGTGCCATGACAATCTCGTCGCAGGCGACCGCCACGATCGAGCCGCCGGAATGCGCATTGGGATTCACCCATGCCACGGTTTTGACACCCTGGAGGTTCTTGATCAAATCGGCGATCGCGATCGAGCTAGTCACCAGACCGCCGGGTGTGTCCATATCGAAGATGATGACCGTAGCCCCTTGCTCTTGCGCTTCCTCGATGCGCCGTCGCAGGCTCTCGAGCATGACGTCGGTAATCATGCCTTGCAGTTGGAGAATCGCGCCGACGCCGCTGTCGACCGCCTCGTCCAAGAGACCTTCCGCAGCTTGATCTTCCGTATCGGAATCGTCCGCCGTAACTTCGTCAGACGCACTGTGGTCGGGATCCGTCTTGATCTGCGAAGTGCCCGGTTCGTCAGCCTGCTCCTGTTGAGCCACCGGCGCACCGGAAGATGGCAGCAGGATTAAGACGCCCGCCAGGACCGCAACCAGCGGCAGAAGATCGACGCAGCACCAACCCGAACGTGTTGGGTTGCTACCACGTTGGATGGCCAAATAACCACCTGTCACGCAAGGCACCTCACAAAGCGCACAACGACACCGTCAGCCCGTCTGACGCGGACCGTACAATTTCCCAACAGATTGTAAGACCGGTATTGAAGGGCGACAAGCTGAAAACCTGTCCCGTGCTCTGTCAGGAATGGTCTGATGGGCTGGTCCGTGTGGCACAGCGGCCCTCCGCTGTGTCTGGGCAGACGCTGTGTCTGGGCAGAATCCCAGCCGAGGGCGGCTGGGCCACATACGGCAGACTCCCAGCCGAGGGCGGCTGGGCTACATACGGGTCAGCCAACTCGTCAGAACAAGCATGACAAAGCACTAGGCTTGTAACCGTGCCTTACATGGTCGCGGGGCTCATCCTCTGCAACGACGCCGACGATCTTCACTGCTGGGACCGCCACCACGCAAGCGTTCGCCCGAGCCCCTCTTCCAGGTCGACCTTCGCCTGCCAGTGCAGTAGCCGAGACGCGAGGCGGGTGTCCAGTTGGCGATACCGCTGACCGTCGGGTCGCGAGGTGTCCCAGATGATCTTGCCGTGAAACCCGCACAGCTTCGCGATCAGCGTCGCCAGGTCGGCGATCGAGATATCGCGGCCCGTGCCCAGATTGATGGCTTGGGGTCCATCGTAGCGTGAGGTCGCGGTGACGATGGCCTCCGCGGCGTCATCGACATAGAGAAACTCCCGGGTCACCTTCCCGCTACCCCAGCACCGGACGGCTTGGATGTCGTTGTCGACGGCGTCACAGAACTTCCGGATCAACGCGGGAATGACGTGCGACGTCTCGAGGTTGAAGTTGTCCTCCGGGCCAAAGAGATTCGCCGGGATCAGATAGATTCCCTTGAAATCATACTGCTCCCGGTAGGCATCGAGCATCACGCCCAGCGCCCGCTTGGCTATGCCATAGGGGGCATTCGTCTTGTCCGGATAGCCGTCCCGGAGGTGGTCCT
>JADFOB010000111.1 GCA_022563055.1 Planctomycetota bacterium | reverse complement strand
AGAACTGGATGATCGTACGGCAGACGCACGTTTTTCGGCGTTCTACGGCCGCCACGGGGGGCGGCCGCTACTTTTTCAACGGCGCGCTAGCCGACGGTCACTTCCACCGGTTTGATCGTGCGGGTGATCTTGCCGGAGGATGATTCGGAGGGGCGGTGGCTTTCCTTTTGGGGGAGATGGGACGAAGGGACGTGCTCGATCGCCCAGAAGACCTCGTGCCCGGCGGCGGCGTCCACCATGGGGATTCGAGCCCGCGTAAGACCGTCGTAGACCTCGATCGGTCCGCGCTTAAGCTCGCGAGCCCAGCGTCGCAGCTTCGGCGCGGTCATGGCCAAACCGATCTGGCCAATCAACTGAAAGAGTAGACGCTTACCGACCGTCGGATCGCGCCCGACCTTGCCCAGCGTGCGCAGGGTGTTGAGCGGGTTATAGAAAGCCCGGTACGCCCTCAGGACGTTCATCTGCCGTTCCCAAGGCGTGTCGCTCTTGGAGGCGACGACGTGGTTTCCATCCTGGTAGGCTTGGGGAATGCGCCGGCCGCCAACTGTTTTGTAGAGGAAACGGGCCTTCGCCGCCGCCTCGATGTCCCGCGTACCGATGGCCGGTCCGAGATAGGTGCACTGATAGGACACCGCTCCGATGTCGAACAGATATTTCGCCTGGTTTAAGAGACCCGAAAGATCGCCCCGAGCGGATCGCAACGGCTGAGCGTCGCTGTGGATCATCATCGCCATGGGCTCGATCCCAAGCGAGCATAACTCGCGGAATAGATCGGCGGTGTCGTCCTCTTGTTGGCCCTTGTTCACCAGCGCAGCGGTAAGATCCTCGATGCCGAACCAGATCGCTCGCATACCGCCCTCGCGGCAGAGCGGCAAGAGATCCCGATTCTTGAACACGTCGAACTGCGTGGCTTCGGTGAAGAAACGGATGTACTTGGCGAGCGGCTTGCCCTTCACGCGGGTTCGGGCCAGTTCGCTCATCAGGTCAATCACCGTCTCACGATCGTTGAAGAAATTGTCGTCCGTGCCGAAGAACTCGCGGATACCGAAGTTCGTGTAGATGCTCTTGATCTCGGCCGCCAGCCGTTGCGGGCTCTTGCTTCGCCATGTCCGCTGATTGACCGCCGGGATCGGGCAGTAGGAGCAGTTGAACTTGCAACCGTGCGTGGCAATGACCGACGCGATGATGGATTGCTTCCCGACTTTCCGGGGCGCGTAGGGTTCCCGCGAGAGCGTCGGGCGCCGGTGCGGAGGTTCGAGCATGCGATAGCCCGCGTCGGGCATGGGCATTTCGTCAAGATCGCGCAAGAGCCGCTGGATTCCCGTGTTGATCGCGTAAGGCTTGTCGGACGGCACGTCGGCTGGGAGATACACCAGCCCCGGTATCCGGTCGAGCGCCCCTTCGCGGCGGGCTCGCCCAAACGCGGTCAACGGAGACTCACCCGCCGTAGCGTGGTTCAGAATACACCGCAGCAGATCGAGAAAAACGTAGGCTTCGCCCGTGACGATGCAATCGGCGCTCACGCCGCGCTCTCCATCAATCTCAAGATAATCGGTCGGTTCGTAGATGGCCTTGGGACCGCCCGCGAGAATCAAAGGCCGCCGGTCGCCCATTCGATAGGCGTCACGAACCAGCGCATACGAAGGCTCGGCGTGGACCTGCATGGCGGAGACCATGAGGATGTCCAACGGCTTGTTGCCCAGGATCGCCTGATGCGGTGCGAAGTTCGGCGTCCACTGCTGCAGGATGATCCGAACGTTCTTGAATCCCGAAGCGTGCAGGACGTCGCCCAGCGTCCGTACCGAACAGGGTGCCATACGTTTGTCGACATACCAGTAGGGCAACATGCGCGTCCGAAAGTCGAACGCGTAGACAATCGCGATGCTCAGATCATGGGCATCCGTGCACCGCCTCAGATCATCGAGCGCGGCGCGGAAAGCACCGTCGGGAAGATAGACGTCGTCTCGTTCACGGCGAGGAAGTTCCACTTCAGCCTCCTTCGCTACAAAGCAGATGCGCTGCTTGACCGCGTGCAGGCATCAACATTCGGCCACCGGATCGCCCACGGCGTAACACACTGGGATGGAACCCGGCCCGGATTCCAACCCGCCGCATCGGATCTCGCGGGAGTATACGCCAAGACGCACGGTGGAGCTACCAACAGCCACAAAGAAACCGGCGCGGCGTGCGTGACACATTCGGCGGCATTGATCAGAGCCCCAAGCGCGGGGTTTCACCGGTGCCGGCGTCGCACTGGAAAACCCGCTCGCTGGCGCTCGGGGCTCTGATTGTGTGATCCATCCATGTTGGCGCTCCTTCCGATGTCCCGACCAGCGGCCCGCCGGCACGTCACCCGGTGATCGGTCCGCTCGCGTGCCTCCGGTCCCCCGACCCGACGGCGAGGTGATTGTCCGTCGCGTGTGCGGCGACTGCACCGACGACGGTCACGACCGGCGGTTTTAATCCGTCCCGGTCGGCTGCATCCGCAATCGATTCGAGTGTCGCCACGGTGACACGCTGCTGGGGAGTCGTCGCTCGCTCGATACAGGCCACCGGCGTTGTCGGATCGCGCCCCGCGGCGATCAGCGACTCGGCGAACCAGCGGAGCTTCTTCCGCCCCATCAGGACCACCACGGTGTCAATCTTGGAGAGAGCCCCAAAATCCAGTTGTCCCCTCGCGCATTCGCTCGCTGCCGTGGCTGTCACCACAGCCATGGAGCGCGCGCAGAGCCGCTGGGTCAGAGGGATGCCGGCGGCGGCTGGACCCGCCCACACGCTGCTCACGCCCGGTATCACAACGCACTCGACGCCGGCGTCGCGACAGGCGACGAATTCCTCGTAGCCCCGCCCGAAGATGAATGGGTCACCACCCTTGAGCCGAACCACCGTCTTGCCGCGCCGGGCACGATCGATCAGGATCGCGTCGATCTTGGCCTGTGTAGCCTTGTGCGATCCTCGCGCCTTGCCGACGTCCAACACCTCCGCCTGGGGGCGAATCTCGCTCAGGAGTTCATGCGGGGCGAGACGATCGTGCAAGACGACATCCGCGCGGCGAAGCAGCTCGAGCCCACGCACCGTGATCAGCCCCGGATCACCCGGCCCGGCACCTACGAGGTAGACGATTCCGCGCGCTTGGTTCACCGGGAACCCTTCACGAATGGATTCAGCCCAGCGAGATCGGCGATAATCTCGAGGATACCCGGATCGCTACCGATCGGAGCATCGTAGACGATGAAACGACCACGCACAGACCCGGTCCGAGGCAGCGACGCTCCATCGAACGTAGGCAGGCTAAGCCGGTTGGGAACGTCCTGCATGGCGTGAACGCCACCGCCGATTAAGAATGGTACCACTACGGTGTTCGGCCCGGCAGCGCGATCGTGAATCGTCTCCACCGAGGGAGCCTCATCCAGGAACGCCGCGATTACCTCCGCACACAGACGCCCGTTGCTCAGCGCACGCACGAGATCGTCGACAGCCTGACGACTACGACCGTGCCGCTTCGTTCCATGACCGATGATCGCCAGCGTGGTTGCATCGGCGGCAAGGTTGTACGTTTGAAGGAGATGAGCGACCCTTCCCGCCACAAGGGAGGCCATGCGAGGATGCGTTCCCACCGGCGCGGTCGTATGAACGCTCAGGTTCGCGTATCGTTGATTCTTCGCCAGCTCGCGCGGCAAGACGCTGTCACAAAAGTATCCGTTGCTGGCCATGACGGGGACGACTGTAACGTCGTCCGCCGAGAGTCCATCGAGCACCGTTGCGAAGGTCGGCTCGCCCCGGTGAAAGGCTGTCACCACCTCGTCGAACGGTCCCCGTTTCGCCAGCTCGACGCCGTGTTGTTCGAGCTGATGATTCACACAGCGTTCGCTGGAGGATCCGTGGGCAGCCAGAACCAGCGCCGACTTACTCATGCGGGCTAATGCTCCGTTACGCTGGTCTCATGGGGTGGCCCGTGTGGCACAGCGGCCCTCCGCTGTGTCTGGGCAGCCACCCAGCCGAGGGCGGCTTGGCCACACCGAGGGCACCGGGGGCACATATGAGTTTGCCAACTCGTCAAGACAAGCGCAACGTAGCACTAGATTCCCTCACCACCGTGCAGCCCGCACTCGGTCTTGTCGACATCGCTCCATCGGCCCGCGCGCGAGTAATCGCCCGGCGCAGAGCCCTCGACCGGCTTGGTGCATTGGACGCACCCGACCGTTGGATAACCTTTGTCGTGCAACTCGTTATAGGGTACGTCGTGCTTCTGGATGTACTCCCAAATCTGGGGCCGCTCCCACTTCGCCAGCGGACTGATCTTGAGCACCTGATAGCGCCAGTCCCAATCGATGACACGAAGATTGGCACGCGTGATCGATTGGCTTCGCCGAAGACCGGTGATCCAGACGTCGACATCAGCCATGACCGCGTACATCGGATCCACCTTCCTAAGGCGGCAGCACTTATCGGGCTCGTGTTTCCAGAGCTCATCACCGTACATGGCTGCCTGCTCTTGGGGCGAGAGCGTGGTCCCGCGATTCTCGAAGGAGATGTGCGGGTATCGCTCGATCATGCGGTCTCGCAGGGCGTAGGTTTCCGGGAAGAAGAACATCGTGTCGAGATAGACGACCGTCAACGGCCTGCCATGACGGCCATACATATCCAGCAGGGCGCACCCCTCCATCCCGAACGACGTGGTCATCATCATCCGCTGGTCGGCGAACCGGTCCAAGGTCCAGGCGATCAGCTCCTCGGTTGACGCGTCCTCGGTCATCGGCGTCGCACGATGAGTCGCAATAAGCTGTCTTTCTACCATGAATCCACCTGCTCTCCCTCCATCGGGGCGATTGGGACACCTCCGGACAAGCCCCTAAGCAAAAGGGCCCGCCGGAACAACCCGCGAGCCCCTGGATTCAGATTCCTATGATTCCAAGACCCGTCAGGTTGTTCCTGGGGTACAACAACAACAGCAACACAGTGCCATGACGGGTTGACGAATCATCGTAACCATCCTCGGTGGCCCAGCCAGGACATCCCTGGCGCTGGAACCACCACAACGCTACCCATCCTAGAAACTCACAGGCCCGTTGTCAACCGGCGTGGCGACGCTCTGGGGCGATTGCACGGCCATGCGAATTCCGGGGACAGCGCCAAAGCGTCGCTCTCCAGGCGAGCGCCGCACTATTATCGGCACCCCGTGGCCGTGGCGCGTGAGCGCATCCTATCTATTGCTCCATCAGCCTTGGTTTGACGGGTTGGTGTGCCACTGCTCTTGAGCAGTGATCTCTGGGATTCTAGCCCGGATTTCTCACCGCAGAGCCCGCAGAGATCGCGGAGACGGAAAGAGAAGAAGCGATCGCCGCCAATGCGCGTTCAACAGAATGCAGCGTGCCTCAAGAGCGAACGTACGGATTCTGTCATAATCTCTTTCTACACAAACCTCTGCGTTCTCCGCGCTCTAAGCGGTGTGAGAAATGCGCGCTAGACCGAGCCGCTTGAGTCTTGCACTGCTCAAGAGCAGAGCCTGATCGGGCGATGGTGTCACGAACGGCGGCACGGCCGGCACGGCAGTGGCACAAAGATCTCCATCATATCAAGTGTCAAAGAGCACTAGCCC
>JADFOB010000110.1 GCA_022563055.1 Planctomycetota bacterium | reverse complement strand
GTCCTGGATACGCGACCTGATATGCTCGACACCCCAGAAGCCCAGAAAGTCGTTCTTGCCCATGCCAAGCCTCTTCCCGCCGTCGAGGTTTCGCTGGACGACGCGCTCCATCGCACGCTGGCACGTCCCATCTGCTGTGATGTGGATTACCCGCCGTTTGATCGTTCCGTCATGGATGGCTACGCCGTTCGCGCGGCCGATGTGGCCCAGGCTCCTGTAACCCTGCGACTGGTGGGACAGATCCCCGCCGGCTCGACGCCGGTCAGCGCACTGGAACCTGGGGAGGCGGTCCAGATCAACACGGGCGCACCGATTCCGCCCGGAGCCGACGCCGTCGTTCGCGTCGAGGCTACCGAACTGATCGACGAAAGCACACGCGTGGTGATCAAAACGGCGGTCAAGCCGGGGAAGTTCATTACACCACGAGCAACCTACGTGTCCGCCGATCAAACCGTGCTGGAAGCCGGGACATGGATGACGCCGCTGGAGATCGGCGTAGCTGCGACAGCCGGCGTGACGCGCGTTACCGTGCATCGGCGTCCGCGCGTGGGCGTCCTGGTGACCGGCGATGAGCTGATCGACGTCGGCGCGAAACTCACCGGTGCACGGATTCGTAACACGAACGAGCCTGTCCTGACCGCGCTCGTGCGGACCGCACAGGCCCAACCCGTACCCCTGGGCATCGCCCGCGATAATCTCGATTCGCTCAAGCAAAAGATATCGGAAGGCCTCAAGGAGGACGTTCTTTGTGTCACGGGTGGGATCTCGATGGGCGCGTTTGACTTCGTGCCCGGCGCGCTCAAAGAGTGCGGGGTCACGTTGCACGTGGAAAAGATGGCGATCAAGCCCGGTCGGCCTGTGATTTTCGGGACGACGGACCGCCCGACGCTTGTCTTTGCCCTCCCCGGCAACCCGCTCAGTGCGTTCGTGGTGTTCGAGCTGTTGGTGCGCCCGGCGCTGGCGGCGTTGATGGGCCGTGCGGGGATGGTGCCGGACCTCGTTCGGGCTGTGCTGCGAGGATCGCTCAAGCCGACCACCGAGCGACGCACCTATCGACCCGCGCGGGCTTGTGTCCAGGAGGATGGTCGGTGGTCGGTTAAGCCGTTATCCTGGCACGGATCAGGTGACCTGTTCGGCGCGGCGACAGCCAACGCGCTGATCATGCAGCCGCCGCGCACCGCCGGCGCGGTGGACGGCGACACCGTGTCGACGATCCTGCTTGAGGGGGTCTAGATCACAGTGCGCGGTGCAACGCCACTGATCCGAGCCCCAAGCGCAAGCGCGGGGTCTTTGTACCGGTCGCTTGCGCTCGCGGCTCGGAAAGAACGGCGCGCAAACGCGCACGGTCGTTTGGTGCTCTGCCAACGATGATGTGGTACGCGTGGATTCAGCCAGGGATGGTGTAACGCGTGACGCGCAATTCCGATTCTACTTCCAGCGCGCATCGACCACGCGCGAAAATGCCCGACCCGTCGCCAGCCGGTGGATTCCCCACCGCCCCCGGCGCCGCCATCACAAGCCATCGCTCGATGCTCCTGCTGGTTCTGCTAAGTTTGCTCCTTAAGAGCTTGATCTTCGCCCCGATCGGGCTTTGGCCACTGGCGTTCGTGTGCCTCGTGCCATGGCTCCTCACGGTGGTGGCGTCCACCAATTCCGCTCGTGTTTACCTCTACAGTTATGCGTTTGGGTTGGCGTTTTTTCTGATCAACGTGCGCTGGTTGTGCCCGGTCACGATCCTGGGATACATCGCGCTGTCGGTCTACCTGGCCTGTTACTTCCCGCTGATAGCCTGCCCGGTTCGCCACCTCGTTAGGCGCCGAGGTTGGCCTCTGGCGGTGCTATTTCCGCTGATCTGGGTCGGAGGCGAGATGCTCCGCGCCGTGGTCATGTCCGGGTTCCCGTGGTTCTTCCTGTCGCACAGCCTCTACCGCGTCTTGACGTTGATTCAGGTGAGCGACCTCGTCGGGGCGTACGGCGTGAGCTTTGTGGTGGCCTGTGTGAACGGCGCCATCGGAGACATCATCCTCCGATGGCGCGATTCGCGCAGTGGGACGGAGTCCCCCCTGGGACGCGTCCCGATCTTGTACAGCATCGCCTGCGCAGGCGGACTCGTGCTGCTCACAGGTGTCTACGGGCAATATCAACTGCATCGAAACACCACGTCGACCGGCCCGCGAATCGCCGTATTACAGGGGGATTTCTTGAATCTTCTCGATGCCGACCAGGCCGTCGGCCACGACAGATTTAGCGACCGAGAACGAATGCAGGTCTATCTTTCGATGATGCGGGAAGCGTCCGCCCAGAAGCCGGATCTGTATCTGCTGCCGGAATCTCCCTGGCGTCTGCTGCTCAACAAGGAGGCCAGGGGGATGTATGCGCTCTCGCGCGAGAGCTTCCAAGCCCTTGGGCGACTCGCCACGCAGCTCAACGGGTATGTGGTCACGGGCAGCGCCTCGCGGGAACTCGACCCCTATAGTCTCATGGCGCAGCGTCGCGACTACAATTCGGCTACGCTCTTCTACCCGGACGGGCGCGAACCGGGCCGCTATGACAAGGTCCATCTGGTCTATTTCGGCGAGATCGTGCCCTTTAGATTCGGACGACTGCGGTCGGTGTACCTGTGGCTCAACCGGCTCATGCCGTTCAGCGAAGGCGGGGAGTATGAATACTCGCTGTTTCGCGGGGACGAGTTCCGCGTATTCTCGATCAAGCCCGCCTCGCAGCCGGGGAAGGTCTACCGATTCGGGATTCCGATCTGCTACGAGGACGTCATGCCCTACGTCAGCCGCGAGTTTGTCTGGGGCGGTTCCACCACCAAACGAGCCGACATACTCTTGAATATCAGTAACGACGGTTGGTTCGGTCGAGGTTCCCAACAACCACAGCATCTGGCGATCTGCGCCTTTCGCGCCGTCGAAAACCGCGTCGGAATAGCCCGAGCGGTCAACACGGGCGTCAGCGCGTTCATCGATCCGAGCGGGCGGATTCACGATGTGGTCACGTCCGACCCGACCAACGCCTGGCCTGGGAGGATCGGTTACGCTGTGGCCAACGTTTCGGTAGACTCGAGGTATACGCTCTATTCGCGCTACGGCGACTGGTTCGGTTGGTCGTGCGCAGCCTTGTGGTTGATCTTTTTTGGCGACTACTGGATGGTTCGTGCAAAGCGGCGCACACAAGGCGCGGCGAGCCTGGAAGCGGAGTCCTCCTGATGAAACGAACCGGCGGGTATGTCGCCATGCTGGTAGTGCTCCTGTCGGGCGGCTGTGCGACGAGTTGGCGGCGTACCGGCGAGGCCGGTGGCGTACCGCTCAGGTCGCGCGCGCTGGACTGCTTGAAGGCGGCGAGTCGGTACGATCACAACCCCGTCGTTCGCGTGGCAGCCGTGGAAGCTTTTGAATCAAGCGGGTGTGACGAGACGCTTCCCTGGATTCGTCTGGCGCTTCTGGATCAGGAACCCGCCGTGCGTTTCGCTGCATGCGCGGCCGTGGCACAGCTCGCGGATAAATCGGCGGCCGGGGTGGTGCACGATCTTGCCGACGATGAGGACGGTAGCGTTCGCGTAGCTGCCCTCGTGGCGCTTCACCGTCTGGGCGATACCCGGCGGACGAACAGGCTTCCTCCCTATTTGTTGGACCATGAAGATGTCACCGTTCGGCGAAACGCCGCGATGATGCTCGGGAGGCTGGGCGAACCAGGTGCCATCAAGATCCTGGCTAGAGCGATGAGGGATCCCGACCCCGGCGTTCGACACCATGCGCTCGAGGCGCTCGCCCGGCTCGGCAATCCCGAGGCCCGGCAAGAGCTTACTTTCATGGCCAACACCGGGGTCGGATCGGAAGAGGTCTTTGCGATCAACGCACTGGCCGCCACCGGTGATTCACTCTATCGAGACACGTTCCTCTACAAGCTTGGCACGGCCACGCATCTCGAGACACGCCTCGCCGCCGCCCATGGTTTGGGGTTGCTCGGTTCGGACGAGGGGTTCGACGTAGCCTTGCGGGCGTTGAGGCCCCGCAGACCTCGCATTTGGGATCCCAACGATCCGCCGGAAGATCAGATTCTGCGCGTGAGGCTCCTTGCGATCGGCGCTCTGGGGGCGATCGGTCGGACGGACGCATTGGCTGAGCTGGAGAGGTTATTGCCCAAGCCGTGGAACACGGAGCGAGGGCGCGATCCGCGAATCCAGCTCGCAGCCGCACGGGCGATCCTCGAGATTCTCAAGGCGAATCGGGAATCGGTTCTACCGTCCGCAACGAGACAGACAAGACGTCGGCGTTGATGTTATATATCACCGGTGTCGAGATGGATAATCCGGGGAGTAGCGTGTGTCCCACTGCTCTTGAGCAGTGCTCTTCGTGCGACCGGGTCAGTGCAGGTCGGCACTGCTCAAGAGCAGTGGCACACCAAGAGAACCCAGCAGTGGATACGAGACACGGGGCTAGAGCGCGATGCGCTGGTTGACATTTCTCCTGCTGGCTGGTCTGGCGCTGGTACTCCAGTCGGCGATCGCGCCGTTTGTCGAAATCTTCGGAGTCCGCCCGGATTGGCTGTTGGTCGTCGTGGTTTTCTTTTCGCTGTACGCGCGCGCCTCCGACGCCGCTCTTGGCGCCTGGATGATCGGATTCGCCGCGGACCTGATGACCATCGAGCGGATGGGTCTGCTCTCTTTGAGCTACCTCGCGGCTGCCCTACTCGTTTCGACGATTCGTGACTATGTGTTCTGTTACCGGGCGGGCACACAGTTCATCGTCACCGCCGTGATTTGCTTCATCGTTCATTTCGGCTGGTGGACGTATCGGCACGTGCTGTACGATCCTGCCGGCTCGCTGTTCGTGGATTTCGTTCAGCACGTCGCGTTGAGTTCCCTCTACACGGCGGTATGGGCTCCTTTTGTTCATCGATTCCTGCTCATGGGCGGGCGGTGGTTTGGGATTCCCCGACCGCGATACACCCATACCGGGATGAATTCACTGGTAAAGCGCAGTGTTTGAAAGGCGTCTCAAACTGTTGCTGGTCGCTGCGGGGCTCGTGGCACTGGTGATCGTCGGGCGGTTGATCGAACTTCAGGTCGTCCACGCCGGGTATTATCGCAAGCGTGCGGAGCGTTCCATGCGTTTGCGTCCCCGACCGCTTCCCTTCATTCGCGGTGCTATCGTGGACAGGAACGGGGAAGTGCTCGTCAGCGACCAGGCGTGCTGGGATCTCACGCTGGACTTCCGCATCATTGCGGCAGAAAGGACGGGTAGGGCGGGCGGTCACGACGCCAAGGGCAAGGCTGCTCTGAAAGTGGCCGTGCGGCGGTGGGGGCTTGCCAAGCGCTACGCCCATGCACGCAATGACCAAGAGGTGGAGCAGGCGTTCCGGCGCGAAGTGTCTGCCATGTGGGCGGATATCGCTCGGTTGACGGCGGAGGTTGATCCTCTTTCCATACCGGAATTGCGCGATCGCGCGGCGCGCATTTACGGTGGCATCATGCGTATCCGCCGCATCGTCGCCCACCGGCGCGGGTTCGACAGCCCGATCGCGGAAGAGACCGCAGCCCATTCGATCCTGACGCGGCTCGATGCGAACCGGCAAATTGCCGCACGCGAACTTCTCGCGCCTTATCCCTG
>JADFOB010000109.1 GCA_022563055.1 Planctomycetota bacterium | reverse complement strand
GGCACAGTGCGTCGCGCCCATCCCTGCACGGTCCGCAAGGCGGATCGATGCCGCGTGCCTTGCAGCCCAGCGCCGGTTGCAGCACCACGCGATCACCCAGAGACAAACCCGTGACCTCGCGACCGACCTCGGTAACGTGTCCAACAACCTCATGCCCCATGACAAAGGGCATGGAGGTCAGGGGAGCCAAGTAAGTGCTGCCCGAGGCGCTGATCGTCGAGATATCCGAACCGCAGATGCCCGCCAGGTGCGGCGCGATGCGAAGCCATTGCTGCGTAGGGAGCTTGGGTTCCGCTATGTCGCGCAGCGCAAGGGGTGCCAATCCGGCGGCATAGCGGCGCCGAAACCGGTGGCCCAGAAGCTTGAGCAACGCATAACGCGGGATGCTCTTTCGGTATTCCAGTGCCTTCATCGTCCGTCACCCTCGCCGCGCGGGGGCAGCGTCCACCGGTGCGTCGGCCAACCGCGTGCCTTGGCGGCCCTGGCCAGCGCTTTGTCCGGATTGACCGCCACCGGGAAACCGACGGTTTCGAGCATCTCAAGATCGGCGATGCTGTCACCGTAGCCGTACGACTGCGACAGATCGATATCGTGGCTCTGGGCGAAGTGTCGGATTCGACGCGCCTTCTCCTGCTGCCCGATGGGCGGACCGTCAAGATCGCCCGTAAAGCGCCCGTGGGACTCCTTCAAGGAGGCCGCCACGACCCAGTCGGCACCGAGCTCCTCGGCGAGTGGTGCGACGATGAAGTCGATCGACCCGGTAACAAGGACGATGGCGCGCCCGGCCTGGCGATGCATCTCGACGCACTCGGCGACCTGCTGAAACTTGCGGGGTCTGATGATGTCCCGATGGCAGTCGATGGACCTCGCCTTGATCTCGTCCACCGGGAGCCCGCGGTAGCTTCGATAGAAGACGACGTTCATGGTACTGCGGTTGATTCTGTCGAGTACGAGATAGTAACCACACTTGGCGATAAAGGCGGCATACCAGAGCCGGCCCCACAAAGCCGACATCCGCACGCGCCGGAAATAGGCGTAGTAGTGCGCGATCGTGCTCTGGACGAGCGTGCCGTCCACATCAAAGAAGGTCGCCGCTCGCATCGTGGATGGTTGTTGGGAGTCCGCCATCACCCAGGTGCACCGGTGGTCATCGCGCTGACCGCCGCCTCGACCTGCGCCGTAACCTCCCGAAACGCCGCATAGTGATCCTGCGTTTCCTCGGGCGATGGCGGCTGGATCGGGGGACCGAACGTGACGGTAATCGTCCCCGGTCGAACGAACCGACCACCCTTGGGCAGCAACTCGTACGTCCGGTCGATGAAGACCGGAATGATGGGAACGGACCGTTCGATGGCCAAGACGGCGACACCGGTCTTGAACGGGCCCAGTCGACCGGTGATCGAGCGGGTTCCTTCAGGATAGAGCAACAGTCCATCCCCGCGCCCAAGCGCTTCGCCGCACCGGCGCAGACCTTGCAGGCCGTCTCCATGGCGATCGAAGGCGATCGTGTCGAGAATCTTGCCGAAAATGAACCGCTTGAACCGCGTGTTAAAGAAGTAATCCTCCGCACCCGCGACCCACACACGCCTCTTGCCGCCGACCGCGGCCATGACCGTCGGTGAATCGAGGTGTGATGAATGGTTGGGCGCGAGGATGAAGGCGCCCGTGGTCGGGATGTTGAGGCGACCAACCGCACGAACCCGAACGTAGGTCTTGAGGAAGAGGCCCACGCTGCCGCGAAGCAGCCATCGGACCGGAAGCAGCCCCGCGGCGAGTTGCCCATTGAAACTTTGGGTTGTCGCCTCGCCGGCGACGCGTTTCCTCCAGGCGGAAGGATCGCGCCGACCACCTGTGACCGGTCTGCGGCTCCCGATGAGGTTGAGTAAGTCGACCACCCGGGCGATCTTCGCCCCTTTTTCGTCGTCGATTCGCATGTTGAACTTGGCTTCGATCTCACCGAGGACATCGAGCTTTCCGATGCTGTCGATGCCCAGATCCAAAAGCAGATGCGCGTCGCGGTGGATCGTGTCGGCCGCTCGCTTCGTTTGCCGCGCGAGAATTTGGCGGACCATGGGGAAGCAGACGCGGTCGTCACCGGCAGAGGCAGCCGGTCTGTCGCGGTGGGAGGCGTCGGCTCCACCAGTCTTGCCGGACAGGGCTTCGAGCTCCATGCGGACGGCGTCGCGAACGCGTCCGCGCTTGGCTTTGAGCGTCGAAGTCTTGGGCAACTCGCGATCCCACAGGTGCAGCGCGCTGATGCGCTGATGCGTGGGAAGCGCCTGGGAGATGGCCTCGACGGCCAAGCGTATCTCGCGTTCGATGCTGGATCGATCGAGCTCGGCGAGCGCCGCGTCATCCATGACAGCCACGGCGTGAATGGTGTCGCCGATTCCATCCTCGGTGTCCATCCCGAAGACGCAGAATTCTTTGACGTGGGGCAGTTCGCGGTAACGCCATTCGACCTCGTCGGGATAGACGTTCTTGCCCGCTTGGGTCACGATCAGATCCTTGGATCGACCGGTGATGTAGAGGTAGTCCTCTGCGTCCTTTCGGCCCAGGTCGCCCGTATCGAACCATCCGTCGACAACGACTTCGCTGGTCGCCTTTGGGTTGTTCAGGTAGCCCGTCATCACGCTGGGACCGCGCACCCAGACCTCGCCAATTCCTTCGAGGTTCTGGTTGCGAATGGTGATTTCCACATTGGGCAAAACCTTGCCGACCGATCCCCGGCGGCTTCCGCCGTGCGGATTGACCGCCAGGACCGGCGAAGTCTCGGTCAGACCGTAGCCCTCATACACGGGGAACCCCATGCGCTCAAACGCATCACCCAGGTCCGGCTCCAGACGCGATCCGCCGCAGACGAACATCCGCAACCGTCCACCGAACCCCTTGTGGACCGCGCCAAAGCAGTGCCGGGCAAGCCGGTGACCGGAAAGAGCCGACAGGACACCCATCAGCCGAAACGCCGCGCGTTTGACCCATCCAGCCTGGGCTACTTTGTTTTCGATGCCATCGAGGAAACTGCGCAGCAGGCGAGGCACGACAAGCATGACACTTGTCCCGGTCGCCTGCATGGCGGCGCGAATCTCCGGACCCTTGAGTTCGGTGATGTAGGTAATGGTGGCCCCGCCGACGATCGGTACGAGGAAACCGCCGGTGAACTCGAAAGCGTGATACATCGGCAAGACCGACAGCAGCTCGTCAGACGCGTGAATCCGGTGCACCTGAAGCAGTGCCTGCGCATTGGCGATGAAGTTGCGATGCGTCAACGCCACCACCTTGGGCGCTACGGTCGTTCCCGATGTGAAGAGGATCGAAGCGGGGGCCGTCCCGTCGATCGAAACCGGATCGGGAGCGGCGTCGCGCGACGCACCCGGTGGCGGCACAAACGGCTCGCCCAGCGTTACCAACGGAACATCCGTCTCCCCGCGCGATTGGTGGAGCCCGTCGAATGTCGTGGGAGAAGCGCACAAGAGCTTGGCCTCGACGAAACGGACGGCCGCCCAATTCTCGTCGGCTGGGATCTGTGGATCCAGCGGCACCGCCGTCATGCCGGCCCGCATGATCGCCAGATAGGTCAAACCCCACTCGGGCGAGCTTTCACTGCATATCGCGACGCGATCGCCGGGTTCGAGTCCACGCTCCCCAAGACGACGCACGATGGAGCCCGTCGCGAGCAGCGCGTCTTCATAGGTATACCGGATCCATCGAGTACCGCGGCGCACCTGTAATGCGGGCTTGTCCTTGAACCGCCGTACGCTGTGCTCGAAGACACCAAACAGGTTGTCCGCCGCCAGCGCATCGGCGGGTGTCATCTCCGGTGCGCGATCGAACTCCTCGACCGCCCGGAGCCGACCCGTCGGTTCCGAACCGGTGCCCAGAACGAACAGTCCCAGACCGGGAATGTGGCGATTGACGATGTAGTCATCCCAGTCGATGACTTCCACGTCGAACGGATAGGCTTTACGGTCGTCCGGGTGCAGGCGCCGGGCTACAGCCTGCAGGGCGTCATCTCCGAAGCGGCAGTCAAGATGCGTGTAGGGCGAGTAGATCTTGGCGAAATAGATGACCTGCTCGATCTGCCTCGACATCGAAGCCAACTTGCGATACCGCCGACCCGTGATTCCCAGTGCTTTGAGCACCGCCCGTAGCCACGTGAGGCGCCGCTGCCTGCCACGCCACCGGGCAATGAACCGGTCTTTCTCGACGAGCTTGAGACGCCGAGGCACGATCGGTTTGCCGTCGTCGTCGTACATCGGGCGCCGGCGAAATGCCTCCTGCAACGATTTGCGAAGATCTCGCAGGTGGCAGGGGCGCCGACCACTCGACGCGCAATGATAGACCGGAACATGATCCACCGGAGAATCCTTCGACGGCAACGTTGCAATCATCGCGTTCGAGACAAAGTCCACCGGGATCATGTCCATCGCGACGTCCGGCAGACCGGGAAATTCCTTCAGCTTACCGCGTCCATAAGCCACGAGGACCGGGTCCGCCATTCGTAGACCGTCGATCCACCCAGGCATCGGCTCCTCGTAACTGCTCTCGATGATCGCCGGGCGGAAGATAACGACGGGAACGTCACCGTGGTCGCGGACGAGGAACTGCTCACCAAGCCATTTCGTGAAGGTGTACGTGTCGTTCCACCCGTACAGGCGCGCGCGTTGCATTCCGGTTTCGATCAACGCGCGGCGACACGCCTCCGTTCCCGCACCGAGCCTTTCCTTGATGGCTGCGGTTTCACGAACCATCGAATCGACCAGACCGTCAAGGTCGAACGCCCCCGTATCGGGGCAACGCGGGAACTTGTCGCGAGCCCGATCAGGAACACCAAACTCTTCCGCGACGACTCCGCTACGATCACCACACACATAGCACGTGGAAACCTGCATCATCGGCACGTTACCGCAGTCTCGGGCGAACTGAAGCAGACGCCCCGGACCGCGTGCGTTGAGTTCGATGGCCAGGTCCAACTGTTCGTCAAACGTCACCGTGGCTGCACTGTTGACGACCAGTGTGATCTGCTTGGTGAGTTCGTCATACGTTTTGGCGTCAATACCGAGCCGCTCCATCGTGAGGTCGCCGCCGACCACGTGGATCTTGTCTGCGCAGAGGCGCTCGAACCCGTCGCCCAGCGACGCCCGAAGTCGATCGTACGCCTTGGAGCGAAGAACTTCGCGAAGCACACGCTGCTTGGGCGTGTGCCCGCCCGAGCGAGGACGAACCAGCAGATGATGATGTCGAAGTTCTCGGGTCGGAGTTCCAGCTGCTCGAGATCTGCGACGATGCGTTCATCAAGCTGTGGATTGGCGTCAAGGGCGTCGCCCGACGTATCGAGACCCACCCGATGATCCTTGCCGTTCAGTGCAATGTGACAGCGCGCGCCACAGCCCGCGTCGAGCGCGCGAACTGTGTCGGACTGCGTTAACCAACTGTCAACGACGGCTTGAACCTGGCCCTTTGCGAATCTGTAATCTGGTGGAGGCATCATGCCGGCGGGTGTGAGACCGAGTGATTCGTGAGCCCCGGTATCGGGTCGTTCTGATCCAGCGACAAGCGAATCGATCGTCGCACGACGGAAATCGTTGCCAATCCTCCGATGGCGAGCGGTACCACGGGCGCCGCCGCGGACTAGGGGGGGTGGTAC
>JADFOB010000108.1 GCA_022563055.1 Planctomycetota bacterium | reverse complement strand
CGGTCGCGTCGCTGAACTTGAGCGTGATGACTCTTACGATCCCGCCGGCAGCGTTCTCCTCCGTATCCAATTCCGCGATGCGCTTTCTGATCCGCTCCATGTTCGCTTCGCTTGCCTGGACAATCACCTGTCGAGTCGTCATATCCGGCGTGGCGGCCACCGAATACTCCATGGGTGGCACATTGCTCTCACGACCCAGGGCTTTGATCGCCTTGGCTTTGTCCTCATAAATTAGGTTAATCAAATCAGCCACCGTTTCGGGTTGGGCATACTTAAGGATGAATGTCTCGGTCAGCAGCGACGGCGCGGCGTTCTCTTCGAGCGGTTCGATGAATTGCGTCCTGATCTCCTCGATCTGCGACTGCGTGCCGCGGACGATCAACGTATTCAGCGCCACGTTCCCCTCCGCCACCGGCGGCACCTCGCCGGCGGGGAGATTCTTGGCGCTCCAAAGCCTGTTGATGGTCTGGGCCACTTCCTGCGCCTTGGCGTTTACGAGCTTCACCATCAGCATATCGGGCAGGTCGCGCTGGTTGGCCGGAATGTCGACACCGGCCAGGTTCTTCTCGACAAACGAAAAGACCGCTTGGTTCCCCAGCACGATCAGCGAGTTGGCTTTCTCATCGACGTTCACGCTAAAGGGCGGGAGGTTTCCCCCGTCACGCCCGAGCATCCGCACGTAATCCGCCATGAGTTCCTTCATCTGCTCATGAATTTTCTTGGCATCGGCGAACCGGAGCGGATAGATCCTGAATTCAACGCCCATGTCGGGCTCGACGTCGAGCAGCTTGGCGAGCGTCTCAATCTCGGCGAACGTCGCATCATCAGCGATCACAAACAGGCGCTTCGTCCCGTCGTGCGGCGTCAGCGTAAAGCGCGACCCGGAGGATGCACCGCTCCTGCGTCGACCACCACCCCTTGGCCCCGCACTCTGGGTGGAGAAAGCGGACTCGATCGCCTCAGCCACTTTAGACGGCGTCGCACGCTCCAGTTGAATGATCCGCGGCTTGGTCTTCCGTTCGGTTTCGACCTCGATCTGCTCGATCACGGCAAGAATATCCTCGCGCAGATTGTTTGGGGCTGCGAAGTGGACAATGCGGCCGCCCTCTTCGCCGATGAACTTGGGTCCGGTTCCACCGGGCGCTGAAGGCTTGCCTCGTTGACCCCTTCGCTGTTGCGTGCCCGAGCCGAACATCTGCGTGAGCGTGTCTGCCACCGTACCGGCATCCGCCCGGGCGAGTGTCACGGTTTGCCACTCCTCCTCCTCGGAGCGTACGTCGACCTTCTCGATGAGCGTGTCGATCTCCTCGAACTGCTCCGCCGTCGCCTGCGCCGACAAAAGGTTAAGCCGTCCATAAGCAATGAAGGTCGGGGCGTTGAGCGCTTTGGACCTCAATCCCGAACCCGTGTTGCGCGAGCCCCGACCCTTCTTCTTGGAGGAGGAGCCTTCTTCGCCATAGTAGCTATCCAGGTATTCGACCACTCCGTCGGCATCGGCGTACTTCAGCTCGTAGGTCTTCCAGACCCGGTCGGGCACGTCCTGGCTTTCGAGTTGCTCGATCAGGTCGCCGATGTAATCGAGCGCCGCTTCGGGCGCCATCACAAGAATCGTGTTGGTCTCTTCGTTGCTCGATATCTTGATGTCCTTTGGGTCGACCCCGAGTTCCCCTTTCGTACCGTCGGCCTTGGTTTGCATGATCGCCTCGGGCAGTTGCCCGCCGGATTGCCCGCCCGCTCGTCCACCACCGCGCGTCGCTCCTGCTCGACCTCCCTGCCGGGTGGGCGGTGTCCGCCGTGTGCGCGACTGGGCTGCGGTCAGCCCGAGCATGTCCTTGAGAACCTCCTCGACCTCGACGGCGTTGAGCTTCTTGAGCGTGTAGGTTCTGAACTTGCTCTCGATCGGTTGCGGTTGATCAATCGTGGAGAGGAGTTCCAGAAGCGCCGGGTATTGACTTGAATCCGCACGAAGGATCAGCGTTCGGTCGCGCGGGTTGGGATAGACGCGAACCTGCGTCGGTGGGAGTTGCGGGATACTGGCCTGTTGTTGCTGCCCTCGTTGTCCGCGCTGTTGTTGCTGACCGGGTTGACCCTGCTTGCCCTGCTGCTGCTGCTGTTGTTGCTGTTGCCGCCGCTGTTGCTGCTGTTGTTGGCGAGCCTGTTGCTGGGCGCGTCGCTGCTGTTGTTGGACCTGCTGTCGCTGTTGCCTGGTGGCGTTGAACATCTCGTTGATGATTTCGGTGGCTGTGAAAACGTCGATGTACTTGACGCGGTAAATCCGGATGTCCGGCGGTGACCGAAGGGTTTCCATCTCCTTCTTGAGATCGTCGATGGACTCCTCCACCTCTTCGACGACTTCCAGCTTTCCCTCGATCACGACGCCTCGCTCCGGATCGACGTAGATCTTGACGGTTTCGCGCGCCCGGTCCGGCGCACGGGGCTCATCCGAGGTCGCCTCGCCCTCCTCCTCATTACCCAGCAGCGCTCGGGCAGCCTTGGCAAGCGCGTCTTTGTCGCCTCGGGCTTGCTCCTCGTTGGGAGGAGGATCACCCTCGCCCGCGTCATCGCCCAATCCAATGGCAGCCGTTAATAGACGACGACTCATCCGCTCCAGCGCGGTGGGCCACACACACGGATTCGCGGTCTTGCGTGGTGGCCCCACACGTTCGATGGGGAAGTCCTCCTCGGACCGCTCGGAAATATCCACCAGCTCGAAGTTGATCTGCGGGTTGTTCATGCGAAGCCACAAGGCAAACCCCTGGGGCGACATACCCTCGGGTATCGCCAGGGCTTTGCGCATCGGTTCGCCCGCCCCCTCGGGAGGTTTATCCACGTACTTTCGGATCATCTCCTCGATTTCCCCGAAGCGGTCTTCGTGAGGATACTCGACCACCAGGTAGTCGCCCCACATCGCCGACTCCACCCTGGGGATCTCATCATTGGGCTCCCACAGGGCTTCAAACACAGACTGAGCCTCGAACTCGGCATCGAGGGGATCCCGGTGCTCGAGCGTGTAGACGAACTTAGGCACACCGGGTGCTCGGCGCGCGCCCTCCTCGACCGTGTCGAACTGCGCCACGATCGCATCGACCTCGGCGAGCTTCGCCGGTGGGGCAGCCACGATCATCGTGTTGGCAATCAGATCCGCCTCGATGTAGAGATCCGGGGCCGACCGCTTGATCTTCGTGACCCACGGATCATCATCCTCCTCTTCCAGCGCAGCCGCGCGCGCACGCGCACGCCCGCCCTTCTTGCCCGACGTCGAGACCGGCGCGCCCACCGTCGCCATGATCAGATCGACCAGTTGGGCGGGATCCGCATGGTGAAGTTCATACACCTTGATCTTCCGCGCGCCGCCGGGAAGCGAGTCGAGCTGCATGATCCAGTCGGTCGCCTGTTCCACAAGTTCCGCCACGGCCCGAAGCATGACAGCCCGGTCGCCCGGGGCCGCGATGATCGAGAACTCGGGCGTCACCAGTCCACCCGACGGCTTGCCACGCGGCTTACCCTTTGCACCGGTCGCCCGAGACGGTTTCCCCATCATCTCGCGGATGGCCTTGACCATGTCGGTGGCTGTGCTGTTTTGCAGCTCGATCGTCTTGACGATTGGTTCGTTTTGGGAACTGCGGGCATCGAACTTGGCTACCAGTTCCGTGGCGATGTCGATCACGACCTGAGGTGCGGCGATTACGACCCGACGATTCCATGAGTCCGACGCCAGGTGGAACCAGCCGTCGCTACGCCCAGCGGTTCTGGCGCCGGCGGAAGCTTTCCCACGGCCTTTCTTAGGCTGTTTGGACTTCGAAGACACCGCCGCCGCCCCTTTGAGCACACCACGCTCGACAAGCTCTTGAACCTTCATGCTCAGCAGCGGGCGCACTAGATCGATGATGTCCTCCGGGTCGGCGAACTGTACGTCCACAAGGGCCGTCTCGATCGACTCCACATCGGAATCGGGGCGGAAATCGAACAGAGCGATCAGCTCTTTGGCGATGTCGACCACGACCTGAGGTGCCGCGATCACGATACGATGATTCAATGTGTCAGCCGCCAGATGGAACCACTCATCAGTCCGCCCGGCACTCCTGCCTCCGGTTGGGGGTTTCTTCTGCCCGGCTTTCTTTCCTCTTGGAGGCCCGGCAGGAAGCTCCACCGCACCCTTGAGTTCGCCTCGCTCGACAAGCTCCCGCACCTTCAGGCTAAGAAGCGGCTGCACGAGGTCAATGATGTCCTCCGGGTCGCCGTACCGCACGTCGACCAGCGCCGTTTCGACGGTCGGTACGTCGATCTCCGGACTAACATCGAACTGAGCGATCAGGCGCTTCGCTTCGTCGACCACGATTTGTGGGGCGGCGATCACCACGCGGCTGTTTCGCGCGTCCGCTTCAAGATGGTACCAGGAGCTCGCCATCGCACCGGCGGCGCGCCCGCCCGCACCGATGCCGCGTTTACCGCCCGGTTTGGTGCCTTTACCGAGTGTAATCGGCGGCCGGGCGAGGCTCTTGAGCTTGCCCGAACTCAGAAGCTCTTGGATCTTCATTTGCAGGAAGGGATCCACGAACTCGACGATCTCTTGGGGCTCGGCGAACTGCACGTCGACGAACACGGTCTCGATCGCCAGCGGGCCGATGTCGACGCGCAGGATTTCGAGCAACTCCTCGATCTCCTCGAACTGCGCCGGCTGGGCCACGACAATCAACCTTCCCGCCTCGGGTTGCGGAATGGCCTGGAACTTCGCGCGCTGCTGCTGGGCCTCGCCTCTTGGGCGTTTCTTGGGCGCCGCTTTCGCGCCGACCATGAGCACGGTCAGAGTCTCGGCGATCTGCTCGATGTCGGTGCCCGCGGAGAAGTCCTCGTACACACGCAGCGTGGTCCGCTCCAACTCGACGTCAAACTCCTCGATGAGTTCCACAATCGCATCCATCTTCTCTCGGGTCGCGCGAACGAACAGGCGATTGCCCATGGCAAGGAGCGTCACCTCGGGCGTACCGGCCGCTTTCGTGGTCTTCGCCTTGCCGGCAGGCGTGCCACCTCGACGTGAAACCGTCGAACTGCTTTTTGTATGGATGATCAGCGCTTCGATGGCGCTGATGATGTCGTCCGGACCCACAAAGCGGATGTCAAAGACCTGCCGCACGATCTCCACGGGACGATCGAACACGACGAGCAGCTCGCGCATCTGTTGGATTTCGTCCAAGGTCGCGTTGACCACCATGACCGCGCCGTCCGCCGGCTCGAACCGAACACTATTGATCCCGGTTCCTCGCTTTTTCTCCCCAATCGCGACAAACAGAATTTTGAGCTTTCCAACGGCCTCTTCCGGCGTGATATGTTCCACGGCAATCAGGGTAAAGGTCGGGCCGGTGGGTTCGACCTCCGCCTCGAGCTGCGCGATGATCGGAAGGTAGCTTTCCCACTCCTCTTCCGTACACAGCACGAACAGCCGCTTCTCAGCATCGTCCGCCGTGAACTTGCCCGTGGATCCCTGTCCGGTCCTCGAGCGGGACGATTTCCTCTTCTTCGACTTGCCGCGCTTTTTCGTGCTCCCGCTCGAGGTCGTCGGTGTCCCGCTCCTGTCGAACTGCGACAGAATACCCACCACAAACGACGGCGTACGGTGCTCCAAGCGAATGACATGCAGGGTTACACCGCCT
>JADFOB010000107.1 GCA_022563055.1 Planctomycetota bacterium | reverse complement strand
GAGGGTCAACACGGCTTCGATCGTCGCCCGTCCAGCCACGTCGATCAGTTCATCCACAGCCATCTCCGCTTGCTCGATGAGTTCGAGCATCGGGAGAAGCGCTTGCCCCTCGCCGCTGAGAAATTGGGCCAAAGCCCGGCTGTCCTTGCGATCCGCAATCGGATACGCTGCCTTCATGGCGGCTCCTTTCTGAAAAGAATTCACAATCCTGCCCGGCCACGTACCGGTAGGATCGAGCCGCCATACTTTTTTGCAACCTTCAACTATGGATGGGACAATCTCCCCTCGCGCTCGATCATGGCCACACCAACTCCGCAACGCTCGACGACGCCCAGCTTGGCGTGAGAGAAGAAATGCGTACACTCCTAAATATTGGCGTTTTTGATCGCGTTCCAAACGGGAGTCGGCGAAACCAAGATGTCGGACAACGAGAAACTGCAAGTCGCCATGATCGGGTCGTACGTGCCGCGCCGGTGCGGTATCGCGACGTTCACCAACAACCTCGCCACCGCGATCACGGGATCCCTCGGGCGAACGAACCTGTCACAGGACGGCCCGGTGACAATCGTCGCCATGAACGACCGCATCAAGGAGTATGTCTACGGCGATGAAGTGACAATCGAGATCAACCAGCACCGCCGCGAGGAGTATCGCAATGCGGCAGAGACTCTCAACGACAGCAAGGTCGACGTCGTGTCTCTCCAGCATGAGTATGGCCTCTTTGGCGGTCAGGAGGGCGAATACCTACTGGATCTGATCGAAAGGTTGAGGATACCCTTCATCACCACCCTGCACACCGTGCTGGCGGTTCCGACCGTCAAGCAACGCGATGTGTTAGGGCGCATTGTCTCACGGAGTTCATTCGTTGTGGTCATGGCGGAACGAGCCCGATCGATTCTCCACGAGGTCCACGGTCTGGCGCCTGAGCGGGTCCGGCTCATCCACCACGGCGTGCCCGACGTTCCGCTCGGCGACACGGAGCCCTTTAAGGAGCGTTTTGGCCTCTGCGGTCGGCCGACGGTGCTGACGTTTGGGCTGCTCAGTCCGGGTAAGGGAATCGAGACCATGCTCGATGCGCTCGCTCGGGTTGTGCCGGAGCATCCGGATGTCGCGTACGTGGTTCTTGGCGTGACCCATCCGGGTGTACGGCGAGAGTCGGGCGAGCAGTACCGCCTGTCACTCGAGGCACGCGCGGTGGAACTGGGCATCCAGAAGAACGTGCTGTTTCACAACCGCTATGTCAGTGACGACGATCTCCGCGACTATCTCCAAGCGACGGACCTGTACGTCACGCCCTATCGGTCCAAGGAACAGATTACCTCGGGGACGCTGGCGTACGCCCTGGCTGCCGGAAAGCCCATCATCTCGACGCCCTACTGGCATGCCGAGGAGTTGCTCGCTCAGGGGCGCGGTCGCCTCTTCGACTTTGGGGATAGCGACGCTTTGGCGGCCCATTTGCGTGAACTGCTGACCGATCGACCGACGCGGGAGGCCATTGGCCGATCCGCGCATGAATACGGGCGAAAGATGATCTGGTCACGCGTCGGCGAGCAGTACGTCGAAACCCTTCGGCAGGCGCGGCGCACGTTCCGTGACGGGGCGACCGACATCCCGGCTGCTCGCAAGATCCTGATGCGGATATCGCTTCCCGAACCGCGTCTGGACCACTTGTTCACCATGACTGATGACACGGCGTTGCTCCAACATGCCGTCTTCACGACGCCCGATCGTCGGCACGGCTACTGCACCGACGACAACGCGCGGGCGCTCATTGTGACGGCGATGGACTGGACGCTGTTCCAGGTCGAGCGCGTGCTGCCGCGCCTTCACGTCTACCTCTCCTTCCTGCACTTTGCGTTTCGGCCCGAGACCGGCCGGTTCCGAAACTTTATGTCCTACGATCGCCGTTGGTTGGAGGACGACGGAAGTGACGACAGTCAGGGGCGAGCACTTTGGGCCTTGGGCTACCTGATCTCGCACGCCCCCAACGAGTCGGACGGCCGCCTGGCGTCCGAACTCTTCCGCCGCGCACTGGGCTTGGTCGACACGCTCACGTGGCCCCGCGCCTGGGCGCTGGCGATCCTCGGGCTCCATTATTACCTCCGGGAGTTTGGCGACGACGGCGAAGCCCGCGCCAAGATGGCGCAACTCGCCGAACGCCTTGACGGCCGGTTCGCTGAACACGAAACCCAAGACTGGCCCTGGTTTGAAGAGGTAATGACCTACGACAATGGCCGCCTACCCCAAGCGTTGATCATTGCCGGTATTAACCTGAACCGGGACGACCTAACGCAACGTGGTCTGCGCGTTCTGGAGTACCTCGTCGAGATCCAGACCGCTGCCGAGGGACATCTGTCTGTCATCGGCAACGATGGTTGGCTCAAACAAGGCGGCGCAGCGGCACGTTATGACCAGCAACCTCTCGAACCGGCTGCATTGATCGGCGCTTGCAAGGCTGCCTTTCGTGCGTCCGGTGACGACAAGTGGCTCATCGAGATGCGCCGCTGTTTTGAATGGTATCTTGGCCGCAATGACGGGGAGGTTTCGCTCGTGGACTTCAAGTCTCGCGGTTGCTGCGACGGTCTGACGCCCAACGGCGTCAATGAGAATCAAGGGGCGGAGTCCACACTCTCGTGGCTCCTGTCGCTGCTGATCATGCACGAGATGCAGACCGGTGATCCGCCCGATGTGGGGTAGACACCACCCATCCCCCGGCGTGCGCGTGGCGGGTGCGACGGTTTAGGCGGGGCGGGCACAAGCTTGGCGCTGTAGCGGCGGTCCATCGTGGCGGCCATGGAACACCATGGAGTGCGGATCCGGGAAGGAGTCGTCGAGTTCTTCAACGGGCTAGATCGCCGTGCGCAATGCCGCGCCATCGATCCGAGCCCCAAGCGCAAGCGCGGGGTTTGTGACCGGTCGCTTGCGCTCGCGGCTCCAAAAAGCGGCGCCCCATCGCGCACGGTCGTTTAGCGCTCCAACACACATCATTCGATGGTACGCGCATGATCCGGACCCGCACGCAAGCCGCGGACGACACCTCTTGCCACGCGATCATCGGGATTGGCGTCGACCGCCTCGATGGCAAGCTCCAGCGCCCGGTCGAACCGCCCGGCGACCATTTCGGCGCAGGCTCGACGTAACAATCCGGCGGAGTTGACATAAGCGATGTGGCCGGGATCGAAAGTTCTCTCGCCGGTAGGCACGGGAACCGCCTCCGCCAACAGCAGCAGACGCAGGTTTTCGACCTCGGCGCGATCCCACTCCGGCTTACTCGCCTTGAACGCGGAGAAATCCAGAATGAGATGATCCCACGTACTGACCGGCGCATCCTTGACGATCTGTTGAAGCTGCCGCTTGCCGGCGACCCAACGGGCGCGCAGGGCGTCGGGGTGGTCCAGATAATACGGTGCGAGCCCTGCGCGGATACTGGATGTATCGAACTGTTCTTTCGTCATGGTAGGTCGGCCCCTCAGCGGTTCCTTCGAACCCACCACGAAAACCGATTCCCGTGGAAAGAAGAACACCTCGACATGGGGGAAGACGTCGCTGAGCGTCCGAAGGTTGATCTCGAAATCAGACGCCAACGTGCCAAGGGGAAGCCACTGGACGAAGACCCCGATGTCGGAAAGACCATTCAGTGCGTAGCGATAGAACTCCTTGCAAAGCAGGCTCGCATTCCCGGAGAAAAAAGGGTGCTGCTTGCCGTCTGAGACAATCAGGTCATATTTCTTGCTCGAGCGCAGCAGAAAATGCACAGCGTCATCAACGACCAGGTTGACACGGGGATCTCTCAACACGGCTGACGCCTCAAAGAACGCCGCGCCGCGAACCACCGCGGCGCTGATCTCCACGCAATCCAAGGTCTCGACGTTTGGGTAGGAGGCTAAGGCGCGAAGCGTCGAGCCCGATCCCAGGCCCACGTTCAATGTGTGGCGAATACGCGTGTCGAGCAACATGGGAAGGTGAGCGAGCAAGTCCTGTTTGCGGCAGAAGAAGCTCCCTCGAAAGCCCTCGCTCCAACCTATCTTACAACCGTCAACCGTCATGACTTTCTTGGTAGGGTCCTCAGCGATGGCAAGCACCTGAACCGTGGCGAGGTCTCCCTCCTCGACGAAAAGCCGCGTCTCCGCCGATTCGTCAATCGTTTCACCGTGGAGTGTAAGCTGACCGGGCAGCGCCACCATGAGAGCGGTGACAACACCACCGGCCACCAGCGCGGGAAACAAGCGGCGCACCGTCCACGGGCGCAACCACAACATCACCAAGACACCCAGTGCCAAATTGGTGACAGCGACGGCCTTGGTGCCGCCCGCGGTTCCCAAGAGCGGCAACAGGACCGTCGCACCAAGAACCGCGCCGCAAATGCTTCCCAGATTGGCCAGGAGGTAGGCCCCGCCCACGCGGCTTCCCAGTTTCCTCACGTCTCCCAGAAAGAGGCGACTGGCGAGCGGAAAGGAAAGGCCCATGGCCAGCGTGGCGGGCAGCATCACGACGATCGCGAGCCCACCGTCCACGGCAAGCCTGTGCCACCACGCCTGCGTCTGTACGTCGGTGGAAAAGATACTTGCGAACTCGCGCAGACCGGGCACCGAGAGTACTAACCACTGGCACGCTATAGCCACCAAAGCCAACGAGGCAATCGTGAGTTGGCATACCGCCAGCGCACGTTCGGGCGCTTTACGCTTCAACACGCGGGCTAACAGCATGGACCCCAAACCAAGCCCCACGAGGAAGATCGCCAGAACCGTCGACAGGGCATAGGTACTATTGCCGACCGTGTAACGTAAGGCTCGAAACCACAGGATCTCGTAGCTCAGCGTGGTCAAGCCCGACACGAACAACACGGTGCCCGTCAGCCAGCGCGGCAGGTTCGTCTCAATCACGGCCTGATCGGCACGCGTCGAGCGGGCGTCGCCCTGGGCGAGCGGCGTCCACAGTAGCGCCAGGGCGGCGAGTCCAACGGCTACGTTGATCACGTTGGCCACCCCGACCGTCGCCACCAGGCCAAGTCGCTCAATCAACACAAGACCGGCGATCAGTGCGCCGGCACCGGCGCCCACGGTGTTGATCCCGTAGATCAGACCGAGGCGGCGATCGACACCCCGCGCGGTGCGGATCAAGATCGTGCATAACGCCGGGAAGGTCGCTCCCATCAACGCCGATGGGAGCAAGAGCAACACAAAGACCGCCACAAACCGCATCAGAACCAGTGGCGCCCCCGTCGCCAGATGACTCGACGCGGAGGCAAACAGCTCTGGAAGCGTGTAGAACGTCCGCGTCAGCAACGCCGTCGACAGGGCGATCCCAAATTCAAGTAAGACGTAGATGAGCAGCGGACGGCTCACACGCCGCAGAACCAGGTCATACGCCCGGGCTCCCAAACCCATTCCCCCCATGAAGGCGGCGATCACCGCCGCGGCGGCAAGGGTCGTGCTGCCAAGCGCCAGCGCAAGCATCTTGGCCCAGGTGATTTCGTACATGAGCGCGGCGATGCCCGAAAGAAACGCGAGTAAGTAGAGGGTTGCGACAACCGCGGGTCCAGGCTTGGAAAGGTCGGACCGCTCCGGGGTGGCCGGCGCGGCGCGGCGCGCGGTGCGTTTCCTGCTGCGCATGGGCCGATGGTAAACTCGCTCCTGTCGACCGGCAAGCGTCGACCATCCGCATCGTCCGGGTGACAACCCCTGGGGATTTCAGTTGACTGGACGCGCGGGACGCGGGTGATACAATGTGCTTAGTGGTGCGGGCTTCGCCGCGCCACGCAGCGCAGCCTGAGGC
>JADFOB010000106.1 GCA_022563055.1 Planctomycetota bacterium | reverse complement strand
CGATCGTGCGCTTGTTTCTGATGCCGTCATGTATCGGTGTGATGCATTCTGCACGAGAGATTGGTCGACCATCTTGAAGTTTCGCAATCAGCTTCGTGACCTACCTATGAGAATTCTGACGCCGACAGAGTGGTGGACCAAAATACTTCCGTGGGCTCCCATTTGGGCCTAATCACGTAGGTCGGGCTCTGCCCGACTGGACATCTGGGGAGTAACGGTTCATGGTATCTACGGGGGCAATCCCATGAGCGATTCATCCGATCCAACCCCAGGGCTTGGTCCCGTGACCATCTGTTGTCAGCATTGCGGTGCGGCCATGCGGGTCGCGCCGGAACACCTTCAGAGTGTTGTCGTGTGTCCCGGCTGCAAGTCGAAGGTCGAGCCTTGGCGAGCGAGCAGAGCGCCCGCGCCAGTCGGGGAGGACGAGACGGCGATGGGTGCGGCTGGAACAAACCCACGAGCGGCGGGAACAACGCCACCGGCGGTTGGATCGCAGGGAGCGGCTCCAAGACCTTCGGATCGGCGCACAAGAAAAAAACGGCAACCGAACATCCGTAAGCTCGCCAAGGCTCAGCGCCGCATGGTTTGGCTAATACTGCTGGGACTGTTCGCGCAGTTCGTGTTTCCCATGGCGGCCTCTCTTCTCCCGGTCGGGCTCATTTTCCCAATCGTTCTGGGCTTGATCTACTTGGGAGTTTACGTCTGCATGGCGGTTTGCGTCGTCCTACTCCTCGCCGCCCAGGGCAACCACGTGCTCATGATCATCGTTTGCGGAATCCTGATGTTAGCGCCCTGCGCGAACCTGCTCCTGCTGCTGCTCGTTAACATGAGCGCCACGCGGACGTTAAAGCGTGCAGGGGTCCGCGTGGGATTTATGGGCGCGAAGAGCGAAGACGTCGAGCGCATAGTCAATCCGGAGTTGTGCAACGGGTGCGGATACAATCTCACCGGCAACGTCAGCGGCTTTTGCACGGAGTGCGGGCTAACTATTGAACAAAACAGGCAGAAGGTTCTCTAATTCTCCTTCACGGCGGCGATTAGTTCCGTGAAGGCTTTCTTGGCGTCGCTGAAGAACATTAACGTGTTGTCGAGGGCGAAAAGGGGATTGGGGATACCGGCGAAGCCGGGGCTTAGACTGCGCTTGATCACGATGACCGTGCGACACTTGTCCACATCAATGATCGGCATTCCGGCAATGGGAGAAGAGGGATCGGTGCGGGCTACCGGATTGACCACGTCGTTGGCGCCGACGACGATGGCGACGTCCACCGTGTCGAGCGTCGAGTTGATCTCGTCCATCTCCTTAAGCTTGTCATAGGAAACGTCGGCTTCAGCCAGCAGGACGTTCATATGTCCCGGCATGCGGCCGGCAACCGGATGGATCGCGAACTCGACCTCGGCCCCGCGCGATTCGAGCAGGTTGGCGAAGTCTCGCACCGCGTGCTGCGCCTGCGAGACAGCCATACCGTAACCGGGCACAATCACCACACGCTGCACACCGTCCATGAGCATGGCGATCTCGTCGGCGGAGGTCACCTTGATCTTGCCTTCGTAGACGTCGTCGGCGGAAGGACCCTCCGAGCTGGGACCGAATGTCGCAAATATGACATTGACCAGCGAGCGGTTCATGGCTTTGCACATGATCTTGGTGAGGATCAGACCCGATGCACCAACGAGCGAGCCGGCAATGATCAACACGTTGTTGTTGATGACAAAACCCGTCGCACAGGCAGCCAGACCCGAGTAGGAGTTCAGCAGTGCTATCACCACCGGCATGTCCGCGCCGCCGATGGGTATCGTAATCAGAACGCCCAGCACAGCCGCCACCGCAACGAGCAGAACGTACCAGACGGCTGTGTCCGGATGCCGAACCACCAGGTAGCACATCGCCATGCAAGCGATGAAGACGATGCCGTTTATGAGGTGCCGAGCGGGAAGCTGGATCGAATCGCTCAGCCAGTACTTCTTTCCGCCGAAGGTAAAGGTAATCTCCTTGAGCTTGCCGGCGGCGACCAGGCTTCCAAACAGCGTCACCGATCCGATCACCCCGGACAGGGCGATGGCGACCAGGAATTGCAGATTGGGGCCGTGACTGCCGACCAGCCCGGCGGTCTGAGCCACTTGCGTCACCGGCTCCGCGGGGCTGATGGACATGATCAACTCGCCACCGGCGACGAGGAACGACGCGGCTCCACCGAACCCGTTGAACAGACCGACCATCTGCGGCATGCCGGTCATAGGCACCTTGAGAGCCAGTACCGTGCCGACGGCGGAGCCGATGATCAGTCCCGCGATGATCCAGCCCCACGAGATGATGTCGGCGCCCCACAGCGTAGCCACCACCGCCAGCAGCATGGCCACCGAGCCGGTCAGGTTGCCGCGCACGGCGGTGCGCGGATGCGTCAGCCCTTTCAATCCGAGGATGAAGAGCACCGACGCCACCAGGTAGGCGATGTTCTGAATGATCTTAACCGTTGCTTCGTCCACGGAGTCAGCCCTTTGGGGAGTCAGCCCTTTTTGCGGAACATGGCGAGCATTCGGTGGGAGACCAGGAAGCCGCCGACCGCGTTGACGGTCGCCAACACCACCGCACCAAAACCTAGAGCCGTGGACCAACCGTCCGCACCTGCCCCGGCTGCCACCAGCGCACCGACCACCGTGATCCCCGAGATTGCGTTGGATCCCGACATCAGCGGCGTATGCAGGGTTGGCGGTACTTTGGTGATGATCTCGAACCCCACGAAGATCGCGAGGACGAAGATCGTCAGCAATCCGACTAGCTCTGCTTCCATCGTGTCATCCTTCTAAATCACCGTGCACAGTGCCGCGCCACTAATCCGAGCCCCAAGCGCTAGCGCGGGGTTGACCACCGGTCGCTTGCGCTCCCGGCTCCGAAAGAATGGCGCGTAAACGCGCACGGTTGTTCACTCAGGAGGCGCCTCGGCGCCGATACCGAGCAGCTCCTTGATCCGCGCGTTAACGACCTCACCGTCGCGCGTCAGCAGCGTATCACGGTGAACCTCGTTTTCCATGTCAAGCTCGATCTTGCCGTCCTTGGTCAGCTCCTTGAGGAACGTGACGCAGTTCTTGCCGTACATCTGGCTGGCGTGGAACGGAACCGTGCTGGCCAAGTTGGTCGGTCCAAGAATCGTCACGCCGCCGATACAGACCGTCTCATCCGCTTTGGTGAGTTCGCAGTTGCCCCCGCGCTCGGCGGCCAGGTCGACGATGATCGAACCGGGCATCATACCCTTAACCATCTCGCCCGTGACAATGACTGGTGATTTCTTTCCAGGAATGGCAGCCGTCGTGATCACCACATGGCTCTGGGCTACGACGCGGGTCATAAGTTCGCGCTGCTTGCGAAGGAACTCGTCACCCATGTCCTTGGCATAGCCGCCCTTGTCCTCGGCATCGCCGGCTTCCAGATCCATCTCGACGAACTTGGCGCCCAGGCTTTCTATCTGCTCTTTGACGGCTGCCCGAACGTCGTAGGCGTGGACCACCGCACCGAGCCGGCGGGCGGTTGAAATCGCCTGGAGACCGGCTACACCCGCGCCGATGATGAGCACATGGGCCGGTGTGATCGTTCCCGCCGCCGTCATGAACATGGGAAACATGCGAGGCGCGGTGTAGGCCGCCAGTAGAACCGCCTTGTAGCCCGAGACGGTCGCCATGGACGACAGGACGTCCATGCTCTGCGCCCGCGTGATGCGCGGCATCAGCTCCAGCGAGAATGCCATGACCTTGTGTGATGCCAATTCCCTCACAGCCTCAGGCGACGAGAGCGGATCGAACATCGCGATGACCGTCTGGCCCGGCTGCATGAGTTCGAGGTCCGCCTTGCCCGCCTGCGGGTTGGCACCGAGGCCGCGGACTTGGAGAATCACGTCGGCTGATCGGAACAGCTCCGCACGATCCGCCACCATCCGGACGCCTTTGTCCGTGTAGGCGGCGTCCGTCACGCCGGCCTCATCGCCGGCGCCGGTTTCCACCAAGACCTCATGCCCGCCTTTGACAAGAAGGGAGGCTGTGTCCGGTATCAGAGCGACTCGACGCTCGGAGGGAAACGTTTCTTTGGGAACACCGATTTTCATAAGGCAAGATTCCGGTGCTTGGTTCTCTCGATTATCCGCGCGATCGGGTTGCTTCCACTCTGCCCGAAGGCCGCGCCATGCAAGCGTAGGTCAGGTTGACAACCTGACAGCACCGTGGACTCGTCCGCCAGGTCTTCAACCTGGCCTACAGAACCACGATGCGGCTGGGAGCATACACACTTGGGACCAAGCCCGCCAATCCGGCGGCAACGCCCCCGGAACAAGCGAGGTTGGGTTGCGTTCTTGCCGAGGCGGCTGTCATGGAGCGGACGCTACATTCTGCAAGGGATTGTTAGGGTTCCTACTGAGTGTAGCCGATGTGAATGCTTCCGTTGTGGGTTTGGACGTCGAGCGAAGCACCGCCCTCGCCGAGCACGCCGGACAACCGGCGCTTCGAGGCTTGGCGGTCAGCCAACGGCGGCTCGCAGTTGATCGCCCCTCGGTGAGTCTCACAGTTTAGGGTGGTTGACGTGGCATCGCCGACGAACAGTTTGACCGATCCGTTATGGGTGGTGATCGACCCACCCACGGGTCCACATTTGGTGACATCCGCCTTGACGCTACCGTTGTGCGTTTCCAGTGTGATTGCATCTCCCGAGTAGGTCGAGACAATCGCCCCATTGTGGGTTTTACAGAACTGCGCCCCGCCCGCCGAATCCGCCTCCACCCCCCCGTTATGGGTGGTCAGTCGTACGTCCCCGGTTATGCCCGATACCTCTACCGAGCCGTTGTGCGTCGTGGCTTTGACTACACCCCTTACGTCGGTGACGGTGACGGAACCGTTATGCGTCGTCGTTGTGACGTCGCCGTCTGCGCCACGCGCTTCGATCGCTCCGTTGTGCGTCTCGAACGTGAGATCCAGGCTCCTCGGCGCGCGGATGTCAAAGCTGACGTTCGCGCTCCAGCTCGAACGCCTCGTGGTCTTCCATCGCCAACCGAGCTTCTGTAAGCCGGCGTCACCGGGCTCGACGAACACCTCGATCGACGCCAGAGCATCCTCCGCATCGGACAGTGTCGCGCCGCCGCCCTTCTTCGTCACTGTGGCTACCGGTTCGTTCTCCTCACCACCTACGAAGGTGATCGACCCGTTGTGAGTTCGTACTTCCAGCGCGGAAAGCGAAGCCGTATTCAGCGGAATCGTCTCGATCGTGGCCTGTGTCCAGACCGTTGATCCCGTGCACCGAGCACCCAACCCCACAAAGCAGACAGCCGCCAAACCGATATGTAGGATGATCTTCCGACCGACCATAGCCCGTTCCTTCCTGTTATTGCCTCACTGGCTCCTTCACCACGCGCGGATCATCTACGCGGACTCACCGCTTGGACCCCCGATATTCGCAGCGCTCGCCCGGATATTCCAGGTCTTCCGACGATTTCATACAGATAGGACGGGGGATCCAAGTTCTGTGAACCGTACGCGTTTAGCGTAGGTCGGGCTTCGCTCGACGCGTCCCCTATGTTTAGCCGCCGAGACCGTCAACTTCTCCGAGACGATCGAGTTCCGTCGGGCGAAGCCCGACCTAATGCTCTGATGGGCTACCCGACGCCCGCTCCCTAACGGTCGCGGTACGGAATCAGGCACGACGCGTGCGCAGCAGCACCAGGAAGATCGGCACGCCGACGATGGCGGTGATCACGCCGATGGGGAGAATCGCGCTGCCGAGTTCCCGACCCGTCGCCCAGCCGGCAAGCCGCATCGTGATCTGA
>JADFOB010000105.1 GCA_022563055.1 Planctomycetota bacterium | reverse complement strand
CAGTCTTGCAACGCAAAGGATGGGGCACCCAAGCTTGTTTTGACGGGTTGGCTTAGTCATTTGTGGCCCAGCCGCCCTCGGCTGGGTGGGTGTCCAGACACAGGGGAGGGCCGCTGTGCCACACGGCGCACCCCATCGAATCACCGTTAACAGAGCACTAGCTCCCAGCACGCAGCGGGATCGGCAACTCAAAGTTAAAATGCCTGGCTTGGCAGAAGAACTGCAAGGGATTCTCGTAGACGATCTTGTGGATAGCGGACCCATCGTGCCCGCGTGCGCGCAGTGTGCGGATGAAGTCGGGCGTATTCATCGGGTTACTCGGACCCCAGTCGCCGGCGCTGTTGGCCATGATCCGCTCGGTGCCGTATCTCTCGACCATATCCACCACGCGCTCGGGCGTGCACTTGGTCACAGGGTAGAGTGTCAACCCAACCCAGAATCCTTTATCGAGAGCGAGTTCGATCGTGTGTTCCTCGACATGGTCGATCATTACGCGCTGGGGTTTCACACGAGCGTCACTCGTAAGGATGTCGAGGATCATCCGCGTGCCCTTATACTTGTCCTCGAGATGGGGCGTGTGGACAAGGATAAGCTCGTCGGTCTTCAGGGCGAGTTCGACCTGTTCTTCAAAGATGGTCACCTCATTCTTGGTGTTCTTGTTCAGCCCGATCTCGCCGATCCCGAGCACGCCCGGTTTGTCGATAAAATCAGGGATGATCGAGATCACCTCGCGCGAGAGCGAGACGTTTTGGGCCTCCTTGGCGTTGATGCACAACCAGCACATGTGATGGATGCCGTACTGGGCGGCACGGATCGGCTCGAACTCGGTGAGCTGGCGGAAGTAGTCGCGAAACGCTTCGCTCGACCCACGATCAAACCCCGCCCAGAAGGCTGGTTCGGAGATGGCCACGCAGCCCGCCCGGGCCATCCGGACGTAGTCGTCGGTGATGCGCGATACCATGTGAATGTGCGGGTCGACGTAGTACATCAATGGCTACCTCATGCTTTGATTGAGGATTGCCAATTCTGCATCCTCAATCCTCAATCCTCAATCGCGGTCCTCCCGGCGGGAGAGTCTGCCGGATTGAGTTGTCATCCTCGCCAACCTTCGTCGTAGGGAAGCGAAAACGCCATCTGCAAGCGCTGAGCCCGATCGGGTTTGTCGTCGACGAGAATGCGGGCGGCCTCGAGAATCCGAGCCATCCGCGGATCCTGCCGGATCGTCTCGGCATCCGCCGCCCGATCGATCCGATCCAGTGCCGCCGCGACGCCCAGGAGGCGCTGGCGGGTTTCGAGGAAGTCGCGGTCCAGAACGTCTTTGGCTAAGCGCGTCGGTGCCATCGTCTTGACTCCATCCACATTCAAGAGATCGCGGAATCGTACACGGGGATACACCTGTAGCATTGTGACGTAGTGGGGTCAAGTCGTTGCAACCCAACAGCTCGTGGCGGTCCGTGACATTTCCGGCGGGATGCCTACGCCGAGTCAGAGCCGCAGGCGCCAGCCCGCGGACTCCCTCCGTCCGCATGCCACCGGGCTTGCGCCCGGTGCTCTGAAAACAGTCCAACCGCCGATTGTGTTACGGACCCGGCAGTACCGGAGTGACATGGACAGCCAGGTTTCCGTCGACGGGCTCGACGCGAACGGTTCGCCGACCGGCTAAAACGTCGTCCAACGTCACGCCGACACTCCGACCCCGCCAACCATGGAGCAGTTCAACCTTGTCCGCGTCAGACGGTTGCCCCATCGCCCGGTGGCGGATCAGCTCCCGTATCGAGCGCTGCGTGGCGACCACGCTGTAGGCAAGGTGATGCTCCATGCAGTAGCTTCGCACAACCGCGGTGATAAGCGCCGCCAGGACCGTCTCATGCGGCGTCTCGACCTCGCGCGGTTTTTGCGTGGGCCACTGGTCGCTGGGAGAGTCCAGCGCATCGCGGACCACAACCCCGAGCCGCCGAATATCCGAATCCCGCAGATTGATCCCCCGCAGATCGCGGATTTCCTCGAGCGAGGCTAATCCATGACGCGCGATCTCGACCAGAAGGTGGTCCTTCAAGACGGCTCTGGCGGGGCGGTTATAGCGCTCCGCCAAGCGGTCCCGCCACGCCAGGACATCCCGAACAACCGCCAACGGTCGCCCCTTCATCGCGCCCGTACCTTTGAGGCGGAAGATCTTGTCCTCCTCGACCCGCCGGTAAAGGGTGATTTCCTCGAAGCGCGCGAACTCCTCACGGGCCCAGTCGACGCGACCCAGTTTGGATAGCTTGGCATGTAGCAGATCGTGGATTTCCAGCAGATGTTGCACGTCCTCCGCAGCGTACTGAAGCTGGGCCGCCGCCAAAGGGCGCTTCCGCCAGTCCGTGAGCGTCTTGGATTTGTGCAGCCGGATGTGGCGGGTCGCCTGCACCAACTTGAGCAGGCTCAACGGGTACTCATACCCGACAAGACCGGCAGCAACCTGCACATCGAAGATGCGCCGTGGAGCGTTTCCCGTGTGCTGGACGGCCAGCGCCAGATCCTCCTGCCCGGCGTGAACCACCGTCTCGACGTCCGGGTCGCCCACCAGCTCCCACACTGATTGAAGATTGAGGTCGAGAAACGGATCGATCAGAAAGACCGACTTCGACGTCGCAATCTGGAGCAGGCACGCCTCAGGCTCGTACCGATCCTCCATCACGAATTCCGTATCGAAGGCAAACCGCCCCTCCGCCCGACATTGGGCGCACATCGCGTCTACGTCCTCTTGAGACACGATGATCGCTGCTTGCGTGCTTATCTGAGGCCTCCCGGCGGGCATGGATCCCCCGAATGGTGTTCTATAGGTTTTCCAGAGCCCCCGAGCCGCAGGCTTTAGCCTGCGCGAACCGACTTCAGAGCCGCAGGCTTTAGCCCGCGCGAAGCTGCGAAGGTTGCTGACCCCGTGGCGATCCTGGCATCGCGCGGGCTAAAGCCCGCGGCTCAGGTGAGAAACACGGTCGCAGGACTTATGAAACACGGTACTGCTTCCATTGTCGGGCGGCGCCAGGGAAGTACAATAGCGCTCTTTACGACAGCGGCAAAATCGCTGTCTTTCGTTCGAGACCGCTTTCCGTCCGCCAAGGAGGGTCCATGACCCAGACCGCCCAAGAATCCAACGAGAGGATCATCAACCACTCGCTTGTCGAGGAGATGCAGGATTCCTACCTCACCTACTCGATGAGCGTCATCATGTCCCGTGCGCTGCCGGACGTTCGGGACGGGCTCAAGCCGTCGCAACGCCGCATCCTCGTCGCCATGAACGACCTGAATCTCGGACCGCGCGCCCAGACCAAGAAGTGCGCCAAAATCAGCGGCGATACCAGCGGAAACTACCATCCGCACGGCGACGCTGTGATCTACCCAACGCTGGTCCGCCTGGCCCAGCACTGGAACATGCGGCAGAGGCTCATCGATGGACAGGGGAACTTCGGATCCGTCGACGGCGATCCGCCCGCAGCCATGCGATACACCGAAGCGAGAATGACTTCCGCTGCGGTGGCCTTGCTGGATGACATTGAATACGACACCGTCGATTTCGTCCCGAACTACGACAACTCGCGGGAAGAGCCCACCGTTCTTCCGGGAAAGTTCCCCAACCTCCTCGTCAACGGCGGAAGCGGAATCGCCGTGGGGATGGCCACCAACATCCCGCCGCACAATGTCGGCGAAGTCTGCGACGCCCTACTCGCCTATCTCGACAATCCAAAGCTCACACTGGCCGAGTTGATGGCGATCCTTCCGGGACCGGATTTCCCAACCGGCGGGCAGATCTGCGGACGCCGAGGAATTGTCGACGCCTATTCAACCGGCCGGGGCAGCATCACGATCCGAGGGCGCTGCCATCTCGAAGAGGGGCAAGGCAAAAAGCGTACCATCATTATCACGGAACTGCCCTTTGGGGTGCTCAGAAGTACGATCACGGAGAAGACGGCCAACGCGGTTAAGTCCGGACTCATCAAGGATGTCGCCGCCGTCAACGATGCATCCGACCGGAAGCACGAGGTCCGTATCGAGATTGACCTGAGGCGCGATGCCAACGCCGACGTGGTGATGAATCAGCTCTTCGAGTACACGCCGCTGCAATCCAACTACCACATCATGACCATCGCGCTGGTGGAACGACAGCCGCGGACGCTGACGATCCTGCAGTTGCTCGGGCTTTATGTGGACCACCGCAAGGCGGTGATCCGGCGGCGAACCTCGTTCCTGCTCCGACGGGCAAAGCAACGGGCACACGTGCTCGAGGGTTTGATCCTGGCCGTCGGAGACATCGATGCCATCATCGAGCTCATCAAGAACTCGCCGGACCCCGAAACCGCCAAGGCGCGGCTGGTCGCCCGGCCGTTGAGACTCAGCGACCAGGCCACCCTCCGGGCGTTGCTTCCCAAAACCTTTGTCGATCGCTTCACGTCGGCTGACCACCATCTGACGCCGACGCAGGCGGGTTCCATCCTCTCCATGCAACTGCAACGCCTCACCGGGCTGGAAATCCAGAAGCTTGCGCAGGAATACGCGAAGGTGGCCGACCAGATCGAGGGCTTTGAGGCCATCCTGCGCGAAGAGGCGCGCGTTCTGGACATCATCCGGGAGGACCTTCACGAGATGAAGGCGAAGTATCCCGACAAGCGGCGGACGGAGATTGTGGACGCCGTCGGTGACTTCTGCATGGAGGAACTCATTCCCGACGAGCAGACCGTTGTCACCATCTCCCACCTGGGCTACATCAAACGGACGGACATCGACTCCTATCGGAAACAAGGGCGGGGCGGCAAAGGCATCCGCGCCGCCAGCTCCAAGGAAGGCGATTTCCTGGCGCATCTCTTTGTCGTATCGACGCACGACTACTTGTTGTTCTTCACCAACAGGGGGCGTGTCTATTGGGCTCGGGTCTTCGACCTTCCCGAGGTAAGTCGAACGTCGCGCGGCCGATCCATCGCCAATCTGCTCGAGATGGGAGACGGAGAGACTCACCGCGCCGTACTACCCGTCAGGGCCTTCGAGGAATCCTACGTCTTCTTCGCAACCGCCAAGGGCACGGTCAAGAAGACCCCCATGGCTGCCTTCTCTCGACCGCGCGCCAACGGCATCATTGCCATTACGCTCGATGATGACGACGAGTTGATCAACGTCGAACGCACGAGCGGGGAAGACGAGATTGTGTTGGGCACGCGCAACGGAATGGCCATACGCTTTTGCGAGACCGAAGTCCGCGCAATGGGACGTAGCGCCCGGGGCGTACGTGGCATGGCTGTCTCCACCGGGGATACGCTCGTCTCCCTCGTGGCCATTGCCGCCGGATCGTCCCTCCTCACCATTTGTGAAAACGGCTACGGTAAGCGAACGAGCATCGAGGAATACCGAAAGATTCGCCGCGGAGGAAAGGGCGTCATTAACATCAAGACCACCGATCGCAACGGGCACGTCGTCGCCATCGAGGCTGTCCGCGCCGACGACGAGCTCATGTTCATTACCGCCGGTGGCATCATGCTCCGAACGGATCTTTCCGCCGTACGCGAGATCGGGCGGGCGACGCAGGGAATACGGCTAATCCGCTTGGCCCAGGGCGACAAGGTCGTGGCCGTGGCGAAGATCGTTCCGGAAGACGACAACGGGCAATCCGACGACTAGCGGAGGCGTGCCCCCGGTGCACCGGGGCTCTTGAGCAGTGCGGTGTGCCACTGCTCTTGAGCAGTGCTATCCGTCCAGTCGCCCCGACGATCGCGACGCCGGCGAGGCTCCTGCCTAGCCGCTATCTCCCTCTTGCTTTTGCACACCTCAATCTACGG
>JADFOB010000104.1 GCA_022563055.1 Planctomycetota bacterium | reverse complement strand
GCATCGCGCGGGCCGGCGCGGACGATCTCTGGCTGGGCGCGCGTGCGGTGCCTTTTGGGCAGGGCATCCTGCTGCATCTCAAGAACGGTCGAATCGAAACTCATCTCAGAGGTTTGCTCGGCCGCGGTCCGGTGACGGTCTTGCTTGCATCGGATGGTTCTTTGTGGGTCGGTACGCGCCGCGAGGGCGCTCTGTACCACGTGGTGGACGGCGACCCCATCCGCATGACGGCAGCGGTCGGGCTTGCGGATGACGAAGTGAATGCAATTGTCGAGTCGCCCGATGGCGACATTTGGGTCGGGACGGAGGATGGTGTTTTCCGCTGGACCGGGAGCGAGTTTACGGGCATTGGGCGTGATCGAGGCCTTATGAATACGGACATTCACAGTCTGCTGATCGATCGCGAGCGGCAGGTGTGGATTGGAACCTTCGGTAGCGGTGTGTGCCAGTTGCGATCGCCGGACATCGTGAACTACGGCGTGGATGACGGCCTGCGTCATGCGATGGTGAGCGCGCTGGCGCACGATGGAGAGGATCGAATCCTTGTGGGCACCATCGGCGGCGCCTATCGACTCGACCCCAAGACCGGATCGTTCTCGGTAGTCGAGCCGCGTGCGCAGCTTCGAGCGTTTCACGTTGACGGCGAGGGCACGGTGTGGATCGGCGGCGAGTATCACATTTGGCGGGAAGGGGACGCCCAACGATTTCCGCTCCTTGCGAAACTTAACTCGCTGGGCGAGGATGCCTCCGGTCGTCTGTATGTGGCCACGAACAGCGGGTTGCATACCCTCGAAGATGGGGAATTCACTCCCGTTGCGCTCCCTCGGGGCGTGGAGCTTCCTGTTTACAAGATTCTCAAGACTTTGGACGGTTCGGTTCTTCTTGGCACCGCGCAGGGACTCGTTTGGGGTCGCAACGACCAGTGGACCGTCGCCCTGGGGGATCTTTCGATTCGGGCCATCGCAGAAGCCCCGGACGGAACGCTGTGGCTTGGCACGCAGGACGAGCTACTGTCACTGCCTGCCGGTGTCATCGGGATTGACCAGGGGCAACTTCGCACCGGTGTGCGGGAGACGGTCGGTGAAGTGGTCGATCTTGTCTGCGATTCGGATGGCACGGTCTGGGCGGCAACGTTCGAGGGCGTCGTACGTATTCGCAATGGCGAGTTGGAGCGGTTTACGCTGGCCGACGGACTCCCAAGCCGAAATGCTCGATGTGTCCTGAACGCCTCAGGTGGCGTGCTCTTCGTCGGAACCAGTGGTGGGCTTGCCCAAATCGACACGACAAGACTCTCCCCGTGCCTGGCTCCACCGCGTATCTCCATCCGCGACTGGAGCGTCGGAGCGACGTTCGGTCAATCGAAGGCGGGGACGTTGGAGATACCGTACGCCCGCCAGGGCTTGACGATCCGCGTCCAGTGCCTTGGTTGGCGAAGCGCAATCGGCGTGAGATATCAGTACAAACTTGCGGGACGGGATGAAGCGTGGTCCGACTCGACGGCGCACAACATCCGACAACTCGCCGGTCTTTCGCCGGGAAGATACACCTTTATGGCGCGTGCGATCAACGCGCGCGGGCTTGTCAGCGAAGATCCAGCCGAGTTGACCTTCACGATTCTTCCGCCTTTTTGGCAGAATCCCTGGTACGCGGGCTTGGCGGTCACGTGTCTGCTGGGGCTGGGCTTGCTGGGGGTATCGGCACGGCGGCGGCGCGGTCTGCTCGAGACCGAACGCCGGTGTAGCGAGGCGGCCCTTCACCAATCGAAGGAGTATCTCCGGACCGTGATCGACGGAATCGCCGACTTCACGGTCGTGATTGATCGCGACTTCCGCATTGTCCTCGCGAATCAGGCGGCTTGCGATCTCTTGGGCCAGGATCCGGTCGCCAACCGAATGACGTGCTACGAGAGTTCCCATCATCGGGATGAAACGTGCGAAGGTGCGGACTTCGCGTGCCCGATGAAGGAAGTGCTCGCGCGAAAGGCGCCGGTAGCGGTCACGCATGCGCACCGGGATGCTGATGGGAATGAGTTCGTGGTCGACATCCTTGCGTCCCCGATTTTCGACGATCGCGGAGAGGTTGTACAGATCGTCGAATCCTGTCGCGACGTGACCGAGAAAATGCGCGTGCATGCCGAGTTGAAACAAGCCAAAGAGGACGCCGAGAGTGCCAGCCGGTCGAAAAGCCGCTTCCTAGCCAACATCAGCCACGAGGTTCGCACGCCCATCGCCGCACTGCTTGGCGCCGCCGAATCGCTCGTCAAGTCGGACGGTCGATCCGAAGAGTCGGCTGCCTACACGGACATGATCCTCCGGAACGGGAGCCATCTCCTTTCTCTGGTGGACGATCTATTGGACCTGTCGCGGCTCGACTCCGGAAGTCTGCGCATCAAACGCGTGGCGTGTTCGTTGCTGGAGATACTCGATGATGCTCGGGCGGTTGCAACGCCTGAACAAAACGGGAAACCGATCGATTTTGAGATCGTGTTTGAAACTGCGATTCCGACTCAGATTCACACCGACCCCGTCCGACTCCGGCAGGTCATCATCAATCTCATCAACAACGCGTTGAAGTTTACCGAGGCAGGCCACATCCGCGTCTATGTAAGCGTGGATCCCAAGGCTATGGAGCCGAGGCTCCGCATCGCCGTCGAAGATACGGGCGTCGGACTGCTTCCGGCGGATCAGCGGCGGATCTTCGATCCGTTTGCTCAGGTTGATCCGGCCTCGGGCGAGAGACCCAGTGGCGTCGGGCTCGGACTTCCCATAGCGAAACGGTTTGCCGAGCAACTCGGCGGGACACTCACCGTTTTCAGCGCCAAGGGGTTTGGGAGCACGTTCACCATGCGGATCGCCACGGGTCCGCTCGATGACGTGGAGTGGATTGCCCCGGATGTCGCCTCGGCTCGTCCCAAGCGTCGCGGCACGCATCGAAAGGATGAGCCCCGCCGCTCGCTTCGGGGTAGCATTCTCCTTGCCGAAGACGCACCGGACGTCCGGATACTAATGGAGCGTGCGCTGAGCGATGCGGGGGCCGACGTCACCGTAGCCGCGGACGGCCTCGAGGCGATTCAGGCTGCCTCGACCCGGACGTTTGATCTGATCCTGATGGACATACAGATGCCCAAAATGGATGGGATCAGCGCAACCGCCGAGATTCGCCGCCGCAAGTGCCTGACACCGATTGTCGCCATGACGGCTTCAGCGTCCCAGGACGACCGCAGACGGATTCTCGGTTCCGGGCTCGATGACCTATGGTTGAAGCCCATTTCGCTTGACCAACTAGTGGAAAAGGCGGGTGCGTACCTCGAGACCGGACCGGACGACCAAGATCGGGCGAGCGAGAACAAGCTCGACTTGGGTTCAGCCGTCGCGCGTCCGCCCGCCAAGCGTCAGCCCATGGAGGAGGCTGTCGCCGGTTTTGTGGACTCGATCCCTGCCCGGATGGATCGGCTTCGAGCAGCCTTCGAATCCCCAGACTTCAAGGCCGCCGGCGAGCTGCTGCATCAACTCGTCGGAACGGCCGGGATCCATGGAGCCATGTCGCTGTCGAGGGAGGCTGCTTCCCTGCTCGAGAGGGTAAGACGTGGTGCGGTAGCGCGTGGTGGACACGATCTGCGTGCGATCGAGGAACTTGCCGATAAGATCATCGACTCCTTCGCCAAGGGACGATTGACGATTAAAGATTGAGGATTGAGGATTGCGGATTGGCGGTGGTGAATCGCCAATCAACAATCGTCAATTGGCAATCCTCCATGGTGTGATTGAATGGTTGAATTCGTTCACGATACGCTTGCCTGTGGCATCGAGTACGGCGTGGTACCCTTGCCACAGCGGCATGTGGTTGCGTTTCAGATTCGCATCTTAGCGGGGACGGCCAGTGAGCCGGCGGACAAACTCGGGCTGGCGCGCGTGCTCGAAGAAACGCTGGATAAGGGAACCGAGCGTCGAAGCGGTCGAGAGCTCTCGGACGCCTTTGATGCCATCGGTGCGGCCGCCAATAGCGGGACCGGGCGCGAGACCACGACGTTTACCTGCACCGTGCTCCCGGAGCACTTCGAACAGGCGGTCGCCCTGCACGCCGAGATGCTGCGCACGCCGACGCTTCGAGAGGATGCGTGTGGCGTCAACATCGAGCTTGCCAAACAGGAACTCGATGCGCTTCAAGACGACCCGCAGGCTCTTGCCGACAAGTACATTAGTCTTCAGGCGTACGGTTCGACGCTGGGCCACCATTCGCTTGGCGAACGACAAACGCTGGACACGATCGTTCGCGCCGATATCGAGGCGCATTGGCGATCCTGTTTTCATGGCGGTCGGATGCTCTTGTCCGTGGCTGGACCCGTGGAAGGTGCACAGGTTGCGGACGTCTTCTCAAAGCACTTTGATGGGTTCGGAAGCGCAGCGCGTGCGGGGCGGGATCATGTCGAATGTGAGTTCACGCCCGGTTCGAGCCACCATGCCAAGGACACCGAGCAACAGCAGATTGGGATTTGCTGGCCGGGCGTTGACGCGACGCACGACGACTTTCCGATTCAGCAGGTGATGCTTGGCGTGCTGTCCGGCGGAATGGGCGCGCGGTTGTTTACGGAGGTGCGCGAGAAGCTTGGCCTGGCTTACTGGGTAAGCGCCTGGCATGAAACGCCTCGCGGCTTGGGGATGCTCTTTCTCGGAGCGTCCACCACGCCCCAGCGATGCGACCAAACTTATGCCACGTTGCTGCACGAAGTGGATCGTCTACGGGAAGACTTGCAGCCCGAGGAGGTGGAGCGCGCGATCACGGGGATTGTGGCACAGCGCGAAACACGCGGGGAGACGACGCGTGCGCGGTGCTCGGAGTTGATCAACGATTTGTTCTTCTTCGGTCGTCCGGTACCCGCCGAGGAGAAGCTGGCGAAGGTGCGGGCCGTCACCGTGGACGAAATCAAGCGATACCTGGTTGCGTATCCGCACGATTCGCGGTGTGTCGTAACGCTTGGTCCCACCCCGTTGCGGATCCAGGAACCCCTCGCGCATCAACCGGCTTGCGGTGATGCACAAGCAACCCCAATGAGCCAAAGCGGTAAGAGGGTGTAGTGCCACAACACAGCTCCAACGATGGGTTCTGTTGGGTGCCATGGGATGGGTCCCCCATCCTTTGCGTTGCAAGACCATGCTTTGGCAGGACGCGAACACTCCAAGCAATGCAAAGGGCGGGGGACTGACACGTTGCGCGACGCACCGTCACTCATCCGTCCCGCACCCTTTCAAACGGCACCATCGAAGCATGTGTGTCCCAGCAGTTGGGCGGTTGCCTCGGCTGGCGGCGCGTGCCGCGGGTTACGAACAAAAAGGATCATCGGCAGGTGAAGAACCCATATACGCTACATACACTCGATAATGGGCTGCGGATTGTCATCGAGCGGATGCCCGATGTTCGCAGCGCAGCCGCCGGATTCCTCGTACAGACCGGCGCCCGCGACGACCCCGCGCCGCTGGCGGGCGTATCTCACTTCCTCGAACACATGATGTTCAAGGGAACGCCCAAACGAACCTGGCGCGAGATTACGGTCGACTTCGATCGAATGGGCAGCAGCTACAACGCTTTCACCAGTGAGGATCGAACGGTCTACTACGGCTGGGTCCGCCAGGCGGATATCGGTGCACAGCTAGAACTCTTAGCCGACATGATGCGATCGACCCTTCCCGTGGGCGAGTTCGAGACGGAGAAGAAGGTTGTCCTGGAAGAGATTGCGATGTCCAAGGACAGCCTCGAACACGTCGCATTCGATTTCCTTCAAGAGAAGGTCTTTGCCGGTCACTCGCTCGCGTGGCCGATCCTCGG
>JADFOB010000103.1 GCA_022563055.1 Planctomycetota bacterium | reverse complement strand
CGGGGCGGACCGCATGTCGACACTTGACACTCCGCACCGTTTTGGACACTCTAACTTCGCCAGGGAGGAACGCACGATTGTGCCAGCGCATCCAGTTCAATCTACAACGAGCGAGACCATCATCGCAATTATCCGGCGTGACCTGATGCTCGGCGCGGATGTCGAGGTGCTCACGGACACGCCGCTTTTCGGCGGCGATCTTGATCTGGATTCGCTCGATGCGCTGCTCTTGATGCAAAGCCTGGAGAAGGAGTTCGGGTTCAAGCTACCCAGCGAGGCCTTTGGTCCGGACGTGTTTGAGACCGTCGCCGCCCTCGCGCGGTTTGTCGAGCAACGCCGTGAGGACCGCTAGTGCTCTGTCAGCCGTGTATTGATGGGCGTCCCACGCGCGCTCCCTTACGGTCGCGGTACGGAACCGCGTTACGGGCATCCAAATCCGTACCGCGACCGTTAGGGAGCGGCCGCCACAGGGGATCCGCCTTCGGCGGACTGCTTCATTAGCGGAGTGTCACACGCTCGATGACATCGCCCAATGCGAATCCGCTCGACACGCTTCCCCATCGACCGCCCTTTCTCTTCCTCTCTCGCATTGTTGCGCTGGAAGATGGGGTCTGGGGTAAGGCCCTGTGGCAGGTCTCGGGGGAGGAGTCGTTCTTCTCGGGTCACTTCCCCGACGATCCAATCGTTCCGGGCGTGCTGATCGCCGAAGCCCTGGCTCAACTCTCCGGGCTCATCGGTCACGCCGCCAATGACGCGGGCGGCGCGGCACGCTCCCAAGGCGCAGCACCCAAAGAACAGAGCGATGCGTCGCCCACACGCGGCAAGCTTGCCCACGTCGAGATCCGATTCAACGATGCGGTTTACCCTCCCGCGGACATTCTGCTTTCCAGCCGGTTGACCGGTGTTCTGGGGATGCTATCGACGTATGAGGTTGAGGCACACGCCAACGATAAGCTCGTGGCCAGAGGTCGCCTGACGCTGGCGATGGGGTCGGAGTTGGGGACATGACGTTTGGAACGCGATGCATCCGCACGAGGAGTTTGCCGCTTCTGATCGGCGTGGCTGTCACGCTCGGTGTCGCACCAACGTGGGTTCCCGGCGGCCATCCGCCCGAGGTCGACTCGATCGATCCGAAGCTGTTGGCTCGATTGACCAAGCTCGACGCCGTCATCGCGAGCATGGACGACATCACCGCGAAGTTCACGGAGCGGAAGTTCACGACGTTATTGAAGGAGCCGCTGGTTTCCACCGGCCTCGTGCGGATCGTAGGTTCACGCGCGCGGTGGGACACGCACGCGCCGCATCGAACCATCACGGTTATGGACCAGCGCCGGATCCGAATCTACTTCCCGGACCGCGCCGCACTGGAGGTCTATGAGATCGGCGAGCGGCTCGGTTGGTTGGCCGTGCTGCCGCTGCCCCGCCTGGCAATTCTGCGTAAGCATTTCCGGATTGAGCCGCTCGGGCTTGATACCTTCGGTGAAAAGCTACGCCCGGGCGACCATCTGGCATTTCGGCTGCGCCCCAAGGATGATTCGTTACGGGACTACGTGGAGCGGGTGGACATCCTTGTCGACGTGCAAACCGCCTGTGTCGTTCAAGCCGAGATGACCGATGCCGATGGCGATCGCACCGTGCTATTGTTCCGGGATGTCAAGACCAACACCGGGTTGAACGAGACCGACGTGGAGCTGGTGGTACCCGATGGTACAAGAACGACGCGAATGTTGGGTGGTCCAAACTAAATGACCGTCCCTAATAATACGACTCCCATCAGAGCCCCGAGCGTAAGCGACGGGTCTCCTAACCCCGCGCTGGCGCATGTGGTTCGGAAAAGTCGGCAGAACCCCGCGCTGGCGCTTGGGGCTCGGATCGGCGCCAAGATTCGCCGCGCGTTTCCGAGATTCTGGCTGGATGTCCTGTTCTGGTGGACGGAGCATTGCCCGTTTGTTGTTCTCGTGACGCGGCGGTTCTGGGCATGGTCGGGATGGCGGTTCTCGCGGTTGATGCGGGAAGGTACGCTGGCCAACGCGCGTCGAATTCTCGGCCCCAATGCCGATGACGCCGAGTGTGTCACGCTGGCCAAGTCGGTCATTCGGAACTTCTATACCAGCGTCTATGAGCTCGGCAGGAGCGTACGCCTCTCGCAGTCCGAGTTGGTGGCTCAAATCGACGGCGTGGACGGTCGAGATATCTACCGGGCGGCTCGAAAGAGCGGTAAAGGAGCGATCGTGGTCACTGCGCATCTCGGAGCGTTCGAGCTCGGCGTGGCTGCGCTGACCCAAGAGGAAAAGCGAATCCACGTTGTCTTTCAGCGCGACGCCGTGCCGCGGTTTGATCGCCTGCGCTCCGAGCTTCGCCGGCGCCTCGGCGTCGTCGAGGCAGCCGTGGACGAGGGCTGGTCGATGTGGCCGCGCCTTGTCGATGCCCTGGGCGCCGATGAAGTCGTGGTGATCCAGGCCGATCGCGTGATGCCTGGGCAACGCGGTGAACCCGTCCCCTTTTTCGGCGGGCATATCCTCATGCCGACCGGGCCTTTGAAGCTGGCTCTGGCGTCCGGGGCGCCTGTCATTCCGATCTTCTCGATCCGCACCGCGCTGGGAAGGGTACGGATTGTCGTGGAAGAGGCCATCACCGTATCGCGGGAACAAGGACCGCTTACCGGGCGACACCCGGCCATGCTTGCGTTAGCGTCGGCGATCGAGCGCCACGTGCGAGCCCATCCCGACCAGTGGTTAATGGTCTACCCCATGTGGTGCGAGGATCTGAATCCAAAAGATGTAGCACAGCGGCCCACCGCTGTGAAAACCGGCTAACCGTCCGTGGAAAAAGTAGCGGCCGCCCCCCGTGGCGGCCGTAGAATGCCTAAGAACGCGGGTCCGGGACGCGTATTCATGTTCTTCAACGGCCAGCCGAGGGCGGCTGGGCTACACGCGGCTGGGCTACAAGTAGATCATGCGTCAGCACGACGATAGCACCGGTGTCAGTGTCGGCTTGGTTTCCATCACCGGGGCCGGGCTGGTCTCCTGCCTGGGCCTAAATCGGCAAGCCAACTGGGAAGCCGTGGTTCAGGGTCGCTCCGGGATCGCTCCGCTGACCGCCGTTGAGTCCCCCTTGTCGCCCAATAAGGGCGGTGGACAAGCGCCCGATATACGCACGTCGCACGTTGACGAGCAGCATCGCGAAGTGGTCTACCTCAACCTGGCGATCGGTGAAGCACTGCGCGACGCCGGTGTGCACGGCTCGCTTCCCTACCCGGCGTCGCGGTGTGGATTCCTGCTGGGTACCACGCTGCACGGGATGCGGCACGGCGGGCGCTACCTGCGATCGGGCAATCTTGAACCGCTGGCCTCGCTCCCCGCGGGAAGCACGCTTCGCCAGGCCGCCTACGAGTTCGGACTCGAGGGCATGGCCACGACGGTCTGCGCGGCATGCTCGTCGGGGCTCTCGAGCATCGCTATGGCGGTCACCCTCCTGCGGAATCACGAGCTCGATCTTGTCGTGTCCGGCGGATACGACACGATCAGCGAATACGCCTACGGTGGTTTCGACAGCATGCGCCTGATGGCTGAGGGGTCCGTGCGTCCCTTCGCCCGCGACCGAGAGGGACTCAAGCTCGGCGAAGGGTATGGCATTGTCGTCCTGGAACGGGCTGTCGACGCACAGCGGCGCGGGGCCTCCCTACTCGCAAACATTGTCGGGCTGGGCGAGTCGTGTGACGCTTTCCACCTTTCACAGCCGCATCCGGAGGGTCGGGGTGCTTCGAGTGCCATGACGGCGGCACTGGCGGCGGCGGCCATCTCACCGGATGACATTGACCTCATCGCCGCGCACGCGACAGCCACACCCAACAACGACGCCGCCGAGTTCACTGCCATGTCGCGCGTTTTCGGCGATAAGCTAAAGTCGATTCCGATCGTCGCGTTCAAGACCCATCTCGGGCATACTTTGGGCGGCGCCGGGGCGGTCGAGCTGATTCTTACGGCCATGGCGCTTCGTCAACAGGTTGTCCCACCGTGCGCACACGCCACCGACGCGGAGGTCGAGTTCCAAGGGCTCCGCTTGGCCGTCGGCGACGCCGTCAGGGCGCCGCTTTGCCACTCGTTGAATACTTCGTTGGGATTCGGTGGTTCGAACATGTGTGCCGTGCTCGCCCGGGCGGACCGATCACCAACTCTTACTCAGAGTTCGACGGAGAATTCCCATCCGTCGGCGGACCGCGACGTCTTCATCACCGGGATTGGTGTTGTCTTTCCCGGCGCGGTGGGCAACGACGCTTTCACGGCACATCTCGCGCGTGACCCAGCCAAGGGCGTCACCGAGGATACGGGCGGGGTTGCTGACGCGGACGGGCCTGGTGGACTGGACATCGGCCACCTCCTCCAAGCGCGCCGCGTCCGCCGGATGAGTGAGTATGCCAAACTTTCCCTGGCGGCCACAACCTTGGCCTATCGCGACGCGGGTATCGACGACATAGCCGCCTTTGGCGAATCATGCTCGGCTGTGCTTGGTACGATGCACGGATCGTCCAACTATTGCGAGCGTTACTATCGCCGGATCGTCGAGGAGGGCATCGCCGCTGCCAACCCGATTCTCTTCGCCGAGGGCGTGCCCAACGCGGGCGGCGCACACCTGAGCACGATGCTATCGATCAAGGGTTTGTGTCAGACGGTGATCGGTACGCGGACCGCAGGATTGGACGCCGTGCGGTTGGCGACGGCCCGTATCCGTAGCGGCGAGTGGGAGCGCGCGGTCGTAAGCGTGAGCGATGAATACGCACCGCTCGTCAATCGCGCCTACGCACACTTCGGATTGTATCGCTCCGCGGGAGCAGACCTCGCTCATGGCAAACGTGGCACTTCCCGACTCGGTTTTGTCACCGGTTGCGGCGCCGTCACGCTGATCCTCGAGAGCCGCAGCGCGGCGGCTCAGCGCAACGGTTCGGGCGCGCGGGCACGGGGCGTGGTGCAGGCCACCGCGAGCGCGTTTACCCCGGCCTTGGCAACGCGCGCCGGCGCAGAGTCGCTAAGTCGAGTCGTTGCGCAGATCGGTCAACCGTCCTACGTGATGGGTTCCGCGAATGACACGTGGCTGGATCGAATCGAAGGTGCGGCTCTTCGACGCGCGGGAGGTCGATTGGCCATTGAAGATTGTGGATTGTCAATTTCCAAATCTACAATCCTCAATCCTCAATCTTCAATGGCCAATCGCCCTCCCATTGTCTCTTCCATCTACGGGCACGTGGCGGAGTGTTTCAGTGTCTTACCAATGGCCGGTCTGGCCGCCGTGCTGTTGTCCGGACGAATGCCAAGATGCCTCACCCCGCGTGTTCCGGGTGTTCGGGACGCCTGTGGTGACGAGCGACCTGATTCCGTCGGAATCCTGTGCACGGACTACAACGGGATGATCAGCGGTATCCGCATCGGGCTCGTCCAGCACATCACGGATTCCACAACTCTTTGAGCGACGGGCGCCCGGTTTCGATACGCACGTGGTGGGTGTTGGCGGGTTGTCCCTACCACGTGTGGGCATTGGGCGGCGGTTGCGGCGCGGGCGTCCCAAAGAGCTTGGCCATAACAACACCTTTCGCCCCAAGATGGTCGATGGTTGTGTGGTTCAAGTTGTCCATGCGTCGAATCACGATAGGAGATATCCAATGATGAATGTTCGGGCTTTTTCACTGGCAGGTTTCGGCGGCGGGTTGGCTTCACTCGGTCTGTTCCTTGCTGGGTGTGGCGGTGCCGCCACTGCACCCGGTAGTACCGACCCCGGCGGTACTGACCCCGGTGGGGCCGGCGAGGGGTGTTCGTTCAGCTTCAACTAGGATCCGGGTAGCAAGCGTA
>JADFOB010000102.1 GCA_022563055.1 Planctomycetota bacterium | reverse complement strand
CAACCGGTGAGTCTGCGAACCAGTACAAAGTGTAACCTATTCTCCGGCAATGCGTCCGTGCCATCACCCACCATTCCGGCTGACAGCTGATGGCTGACAGCTGACAGCTTCTTGAACACGCTCCTAAACCGACCGCATCAGCGTTCGAACTCCTTGCGACGAGCCTCCAGCGCCGTTTTCAGGCGGCTCAGAATCGACGAGTGCATCTGAGACACCCGACTCTCCGACAGATCGAGCGTCGCCCCGATCTCCTTCATGGTCATTTCTTCGAAGTAGTAGAGGATGAGGATCAGACGTTCGGCGCGTGTGAGGCCTCGTGTAATCAGCTCCTTGAGATCCCTCTTTTGGATGTCGGCGACAGGGTCGCGTCCTCGCTTATCCTCGATAACGTCGATCTCGCACACTTCTCGGCTCGAATCGGCCTCCCCGTACTTCCTCGATAGGGATACCTGCGTAACCGCGGTCGCATCGCGCACGAACTTATCATATTCCGGGCGCGGCAGGCGCAGACGCTCGGCCACCTCGACCTCCGACGGCGTCCGCCCGAGCATGTGTTCCAGCTCCCGCGAGACCTTGTCGAGCCTGTGGGAGCGGGCTCGCACCAGGCGCGGCACCCAATCCATGCTACGAAGCTCATCGAGAATCGCCCCGCGGATGCGCGGCGCGCAATACGTCTCAAACTTGACACCGCGATCCATATCGAATGCGTCGATCGCGTCCATCAAGCCGAAGATCCCCGCTGAAACGAGATCATCGCGGTCGACCTCGTCAGGAAGTTTCGCGCCGATGCGCTCGGCGTTGTACTTGACAATGGGAAGATACTGCTCCATCAGCCTGTTGCGCAGCGAGCGCTCCGGGCTGATCCTGTACTGCTGCCAAACCTTAAGCACATCCGGTTTTGTTTTCGTTCCTCGCATGGACCCTGCTCCCAGCGCTTCCGTGCACCGACTCATCAGCAGGACACCCGCCGCGCCAGGCCGGGGGTCCGCCCTTTCCACGATCCGCCGGACAACCGGCACCGTCTTACGCCCTACGAGGCGTCGGCCGGTACCGCTTCCTGTCCGCTCGAATCACCTTCCAATCCCTTGTCGATCGATGAGGGCTCCTCCTCACGGTGTTCCCGTCGAATCTCCGATTCACGCTTCCGCTCGTGCTCGGCGACGACCATTTCAGCCACCGTTCCGAGCGCCAGCCCAATCATGCAAAAGAGGAATAGAGCGAGAATGCTGCGCGAAAGGGTGACATCCACCGGATTCTGCACAATCAGACCGGCGATCACCGTGATGGTGAAGGCAAGCAGGCCAAGCCCCGCTCCCACGAAGCGCGCGACCATACGTGCAACATCCTTGTCGCCACCGAAAACTCCGGCGGATACAGGCAGGATGACATTCGGGAGGGATTGCGACGGTCCCTTCCGTGGTACCATCCGCCGCCGGAAACCAGCGCCAAACTTCGCCGGCTTCCCTGCCGACACAGCACAAACACTCAATCTATCGAGCCTGCCGCCATCACCTAGACAAACAGGCCCACGACGCGCTTGAGAAATCCGCCCTGATGGGGCTGACTTAAGAATGCCTTCGCCATGTCACTCGCCATCGCAGCGATACACGCGCTAGCGTTGGACTCCGGAAAGCGTATGACAAACGGGCACCGCGCCTCAACAGCCAACTCAACCGCGGTATCATGCAACATGTACCCGGCGCTGGCAACAGAATAATTTAAAAACTTGCGGGCAACTCCGGACAGGCGGCGATGGGCCTCTTGGGCCTCGACGCGCCCGCGAGCCATATTGACAAACGTTCGAACACTCCCGGTATATTCCTCGTGGTGAAGAACCTTGATGGTCGCGTAGGCATCCGTCAGCGCGGTCGGCTGCGGTGTGGTCACCACGATCACTTGGTTCGCCCCCAACGCGAAGCTCAACACACCCCGCGAGATGCCCGCCCCACAGTCCAAAACCACGATATCAGCACTGTGCGTAAGTTCCTGCAGTTGCACCATCAGGTTTCGACGTTCGAACTCCGACAGGTTCGCCAACCCATCGATGCCGGATGCGCCGGAGATAAATCGGATCCCACCGGGACCATCCGTACAAATCTCCGCCAGACTGCGCGCGCCCGAAAGCACATGGGATAGGGTGTATCGCGGGTGCACATTGAGCAGCAGGTCGGCGTTGGCGAGCCCTAAATCCATATCGGCCAAAACGACCTTGAGCCCGTTGCCCGCGAGGTAAATGGATAGATTCACCGCTACATTGGACTTCCCAACCCCACCTTTGCCACTCGTGATGGCGACGATCATCCCACTCCCCCCCCGCCGACGCATCAGCTCGCGTAATCGCGTCGCTTGATCTCTTCGAGGGTGCCGCATGGTCATCTCATCCACCAAAGCTCGCGGATCGTGCTCCGCCGTACTCTGTGACCGGGCGTACCAACGCCGTGACAGCGCCGGTGGGTTTCACGTATGGCAGCCGCTTCCGGCTCGGCTCTGGGACGGTTCCGGGTAGTCCATCCCGAGGATCTTTTCTATCAAGGATAAGCTCCGCCAGGCTCTTGCCATTCCCAACCTCGATGTCGTCCGGGACGTCCTGCCCTGTCGTCACGTAGGAAAGCGCCGCATTGGCCTTAGCTAAGCAGGCGAGAACCACGCCGAAGCCGATGGCTTCATCCAACTTCGTAAAGATGACTCGATCCACGCCGAGCTCGCCGAACCGCTCGATGGTCTCGGTCAGGATGGCTTCTCCGCCGGTGCTCGATAGCACCAGATGGATCTCGTGGGGCTTAATGGCGGTGAAGAATTGTTGCAGTTCCCTGATCTTCGCGGTATCGCGCTGGCTCCGCCCCGCCGTGTCGATCAAGATGACTTCGCGATCGGCCATTCGACCAACGACCTCCACAAGCTGCTCAGGCGACGTAGCTACCTCGAGCGGGACATTGATGATCCGAGCGTACGTCTTGAGCTGCTCGACGGCTGCGATTCGGTAGGTATCAATGGTAATCAAGCCGACCTTACGGTGCTGGACGAGAGAGAAGTTGGCGGCGAGCTTGGCGATGGTTGTCGTCTTTCCGACACCCGTGGGGCCGACAAGAGCGATGATCGTGGGGCCGTGGGATTGTGGAATCCGGGTCGGACCCGACGTCGGCAACATCGACTCGAGCGCTCGCGCCAACTCCGCACGAACAGCCGCCGCATCGTCGAGGCGATCCTCGCCCAGATTCCGACGAACCCGGTCAATCAGCGTCTGCGCCATCTCTTGCGCAACGCGGTTTTCGATCAGTTTTTGATAGGCGTCGAAGAGCTGTTCCGGCACCGCCTCCACCCGGCGGCGCCTGCTCTCTTGAACCAGCTCAGATACGAGAGACTTGAGTTCGCCGACCTCGGCAAGGACCGCGTCGGGCACGTAAGGGGGAAACCCTGGTTTGGCAGGCGACACCGGCACGGCAGCTCCTTCTGCTTTCGCCGCTCGCCCCGACCGCGTCCTTAGTGTACCACGCTGCACGGCTGGAGGCAAGTCAGACATGTCACGGGCAGCCGTGATTTCAACATGTTCTCTTTGGCCCACGCCGAGCACGCCGCCGCGATTCACCGTCCGGGTATTGAGAATGACGGCATCGCTCCCGAACGCCTGTTTCACCTGCGCGAGCGCCGCGGCCATGGTCTTTGCACGAAAAGTCTTAACTTTCATCCGTTAGCACAACCATTCCATGTGATTCGACTTCGAAACCGGTCACGATCTCGCTGTAGGAGAGGACGGCCACCGCTGGAAGCCGGACCTCGATCATCTTCCGCACCCACGCGCGAACCTGCGGCGGACACAATACAAGCGGCGGTCGACCGCGCAGCGACGACGACACCTTCTCGACCTCGGCACCAATCGCATCCACGATCCTGGTCTGGAGTTGGGGCGGCAGGGTCAGGAGCGTTCCCTGATCGCTGCGCTGCAGGCTCTTCTTGATCAACTCTTCCAGCGACGGATCGAGCGTGATGCAGTGGATCCGACCGTCGTCGCCCTTATGCTGATGGCAGAGTGCACGAGCCAGGGCACTACGCGCGTACTCGGTGAGAATCTCCGGATCCTTCGTCCGAGCCGCCCAATCACCGATCGTCTCGAGAATGGTCTCGAGATCACGAATCGCCACGCGCTCCCGCAGAAGCGACTGGAGAACACGCTGCACATCACCCGGCTTGAGTACATCGGGGATCACCTCCTCGACCAGCTTGGGCGAGCGCTCGCGCAGGTGATCGAGCAACCGGTTGACCTCGTGTCGTGTCAACAGTTCGCTCGCGTGCCGTCGGATCAGCTCGGTCAAAAAGGTGCTCATCACGCTGGACGGTTCGACGACCGTGTAGCTGTGATGCTCCGCCTCATGCCGCTGCTCCTCGCTGATCCAGACCGCCGGCAGGCCGAACGCGGGCTCCTTGGTCTCCATGCCGCTGATACGCTCGGTCACGGCTCCGGCGTCGATGGCGAGCAGATGCCCCGGCATCACCTCGCCCTGACCGATCTCGAGCCCCTTGAGTTTCACACGGAACTGGTTGGGCTCGAGCTGGACCTCGTCGCGGATGCGGATCGGCGGGACGACAATCCCAAGCTCCTGGGCGACCTGGCGGCGCATGTTCGTGATCCGATCGAGCAGGTCTCCGCCCTTCTTGCGATCCACCAGACCAATCAAGCCGTAACCAACCTCCAGCTCCATGGGATCGGGGGCAAGGTGCTTCTCGATCCGGTCCTGCGAGGCTGGTTTCGCCTTGGCCACCGCCGCCTCGGCAAGGACCGCCTGGTCCCGTTTCGTCAACAGGTACGCCATCACGACACACGACGCGGCTAGCAGGATCAACGGCGGTTTGGGAAGTGGTGTCAATGCCAGGACACCCAGAAACCCCGCGGTCAGCACGAGGGCGATCGGCTGGCTCGTCAACTGTCCGAAGATCTCTTCACCGAGGTTCTTCTTGGAAGCCGACCGGGTCACGATCATGGCTGCGGCGGTCGAGACAATGAACGCGGGGATCTGCGACACGAGCCCGTCCCCAATCGTCAGGATCGTGAAGGTTCTGAGTGTCTCACCAAGGGGCATCCCTTTTTCGACCATCCCCACGTACACACCTCCGACGATGTTGATCAGTGTGATGACAATGCCCGCGATCGCATCACCTCGGACGAACTTGCTGGCACCGTCCATGGCTCCGTAGAAGTCCGCCTCGCGCGTGATGTCGGCCCGGCGCTCCTTCGCTTCCACCTCGGTGATCGTCCCGGCGTTCAGATCGGCGTCGACCGCCATCTGCTTGCCCGGCATGCCGTCCAGCGTGAACCTGGCTGCCACCTCCGCGATGCGCGTGGCACCCTTGGTAATCACTACAAACTGAATCACGACGATGATCGAAAAGATGATCACGGCTACGACAAGTGAACCGCGTGCGACGAATCCGCCGAACGTCGAGATCACCAGCCCCGCATCGGCGTCCGAGAGAATCAAGCGCGTGGTCGCGGTGTTGAGAACCAGCCTGAAAAGCGTCATTCCCAATAGCAGGGAGGGAAACGACGAGAAGTTGAGCGGGCGATCGATGTACATGACCGTCAGCAGAACGATTCCCGACACGGTGATGTTGACCAGCAGCAGAAAGTCCATCACGGGCGTGGGAAGCGGAATGAGGATCACCAGGATCAGCGACAGGGCCAAGACGGGCAGCAACGTGCCCTGGAACTTGGTAAACCTGGAAAGCAGGTTTAGCTTGGCTAGATCCAGTCTTGCCATGATTCGCTCATACCACCGACGAAGGCTTCGCCTTCCTGTAGCGACCAATCCCCGTAGCAACCGCCCGTGGCGACGCTAGCACCGTGTTTCATAATCCGTGCGACTGT
>JADFOB010000101.1 GCA_022563055.1 Planctomycetota bacterium | reverse complement strand
GAGACACAGGCCGTGCTGATGCGCTTGGAGTCCGATCTGTTTGAGCTGCTCAGCGCCGTTGTGGACGGAAAGCTCGAGGACGCTGATATCCGCTGGGATGCCAGACCGGCTGTCTGCGTCGTGATGGCCTCGCAGGGATACCCCGGCGCATACGAGAAGGGCAAGGTCATTGAGGGGCTCGACCGAGCGGCGGCGATGCAGGACGTCCACGTCTTCCACGCTGGAACGAGCCGCATCGAGCACCACACCGTCAGCAACGGCGGGCGCGTGCTAGGGGTGACGGCGCTGGGGCAAGACGTCGGAGATGCCAAAGCGCGGGCCTACGCAGCCGTGGAGGCCATCCGGTTCGACAACGCTTTTTTCCGCAGGGATATCGCCGACAAAGCGATTCACCTCACCCGCAGCCGGTAGCTCCGCGAGCACCCTGCTAGAGGAAGAGCGGAGCCACGCCAAAGATGGTGTCAGCCAACAGGCCTGCCACGCATCCGCCGAACTGTAGCAGGTAGGCTCCGACAGCCACGCACATCATGATCCTCTGGTACTTCTTCATCGTCGCCTCCAGTTCATGGTCGTCTTGAGCTTCTTAGAGCAGGAAGGGCGTGGCCACGTTGAGTATCCAGACTTCCACGCAGCCGGGGAAGATCCCAAACACCATGCCGCCGCATAGCAGGGCGACAAGCTTGAAAGTACGTCTCTTCATCGATCGACTCCATTTCGCATGATCGTGGACCACAGTGGCACCAAGCGCGCCAGGTTGAAGAACAACGTCGCGCGCGGTCGCTGCATGGTCCACTAGAAGCTGATCACCGTGTTAAACGTAAACCGATTAGCCTGCAGGTGCTCCGCGGCGCTCTCGAGTGGGAACTCCCACGTGAAACCCACCGAGACGTTGTCCATGGCTTGCCACCGAAAACCGACACCTGCCGAGAAGAAGTCGCGCCCCCGCGCCTTGGACGCTCCGAGGCTTCCGACGTCGAGGAAGTCCTCGCCAAACGGAAGACGCCCGGCATTGCTAAGCCAGTGGATACCGTGGAACTCGATGAGCGGTCGGAACGTCTCGGTCAGCTCATAGTCCAGGTGCATGTTCCATACGAGGCTGTAGTTCCCGTTGTGGCGGTTCGTGGGTATCCGTCCGGACACGGCGCCGAGGAAATGAAACTTGCCGAAACCCTTGGCCATGCTGATGAACGGGCTGAGTTCCTGGGCACCGCCCTGAAATGCGTCGCTCGAACCGTTGGACCATTCCCAGCGCATCCCCGTCGAGACGAGAAAATGATCTTCCGGTTTGCTGTAAAGCGCATACTTCAGGCCGATGGCGAGGTCATTCCAACCGTCACCCGCCGACGTGACGTGAGTGTCGACCCAACTGTAACCGTCTTTGGTGGCAATAAGCGCCAGGCGTTCGGTCAGGGCAACTCGGATTTGCGCGGCGATCAGGTGCACCTGGCCTCCGCGGAGGACGGAGCGGTTGGGAATCGTGTGGTAAACATAGATCAGGCGGAGGTCCGTCGTGATGAAGGGATCCTCGAAGTAGGTGAACTGTCCGACCGGCATGACGAAGTCCTCGTAACCGGCAAGCCCGGTGAGGAAGCCCGGCCATGTTTTCGACTCGATGTCGAGAACCCATTGCGGATGCCGCGAGCCCTGCTCCGTCGTCACGGTCGTCGTTTCCTCAATCGTTGTTTCCTCAGGTATCGCCTCCCCGGTTGTATCCTGAAGGGCGAGGCTCGCGCTCGTGGTGCGCAGCGAGAGCTTGACCGTCGGGTTCTGGGCGACGGCATAGGCCGTCGGGAACGCGGCGGCTACGATCAAGAGCAGACCGTGGACGTGGCGGGGAAAAGGCTGACGCATCGTGAACTCCTTTGCAGATCTGAACCGTGCAAGCGTTTACCAATCGGCTACCGCGCTGAGCCGGCGAGCGTGTGACCGCTCGATATGGGCTACACTTGCACGCATTATCGGCATGGCTTGCGGATGTCTGTATGGGGGAAACCCCCTACGCATGCGTGTACTGGCCGACCCGCAGCTTAATGTCAGCCAAGAGCAACGGTGTGTAAGAACAACTGTCTGAGCCTGTCTCAGTGTGACGCCGTTCGGGGCCAGAGGCGCGGCACCGAGTCGGCACCAGCCGTCAGCTACAAGTTGTCAGTCGGAATGGGGGTTGATGTCACGGACGCGCTTCCCCGAAAGAGGTTACACTCCGTGCCGGTTCGAAACCTCACCGGTTGTGGGCCTCTGGCTGATAGCTGATGGCTGATAGCTGACAGCTTCTTAAACACGCTCTTGGAGCGTGTTTGATAACGGAGGGCGAGGCTCCCGCCGAGCTGCGTACGGATCCGGGGCCGGGGCTCAGCAGGAGCTTCGCCCTCCCAAATCCGGTTCCTGCGCGGCTTCTTAAACACGCCCTTAGCCATCGTGCCGCTCGCAAAGCGGCGCGCTTCGGCCGGTATCTGCGAGCACGTCGGCCACGGTGGTCTCCGCAAACGCGCGCTCGATCAGCGCGGTCGCCGCGTCGAGCCTCTGGTGCAGGGAACACAGGCTCTCGCCGTGTGCGTTTAGATCGAGCGGGCAGCGTTCAATGCGTTTGATGGGATCGACCGCGTTGACCACATCAAGAACGGTCATCTCGCTGGTGGGTCTCGCCAACACGAACCCGCCGCCCGGCCCCCGCCTGGACCGTACAAGGCCCCGCTTCCCCAGGATTTGAAGTATCTTTGAAAGATAACCGGGCGGAACCTTTGTGATCTCGGCGATTCTCCTTGTGACCATCGCGTCGCCGTCACCTTGGGCGAGGGCTACGATGGCCCGAAGTGCGTATTCGGCTGTCGATGAGATCATCGAGCGGCTCCAATATTGGATATTCAGACCTTGACATCCAGATTATGCAGCGCATACTGGAGGGAGTCAAGTGGGTATTTGGATACGTTGATCCTATTTTCGACGGAGACGACGACGTGAGATTTGCAAAACTCTGGCTGGCACTCGGAACAGTGACGGTCCTTTCCTTCGCAGTTTTAGGGTATTACGGTCTCGAGATCTATCGCCACGCGCCGCCAATCCCGAAACGGGTCGTGGTGACTGATGGAGGGGTGCTCTTCACCGGGCAGGACATTTCCGACGGGCAGAACGTCTGGCAATCCATGGGCGGGCAAGAGATGGGCTCTGTCTGGGGACACGGCGCATACGTCGCCCCGGATTGGTCGGCTGATTGGCTGCACCGCGAGGCTACGTGGCTGTTGGAGCACTGGGCGCGGGACGAGCACGGCGGCGAATTCGCGTCGCTGCACGAGGAGGTGCAGGCATCCCTCCGACAGCGGCTCAAAACCGAACTGCGCACGAATACCTACGATGCGCAGAGCGGCGACTTGGTGGTTTCCACCACGAGAGCGCAGGCCATCCGCGAGGTGGGAGCGCATTATACCAAGTTGTTCGGGGACGATGAAACGTTGGATGATCTCCGCGATGCCTATGCCATCCCCGTCAACGCCCTCAAGACTTCCGAACGCAAGGAGCAGCTCAACGCGTTCTTCTTCTGGATTTCTTGGGTGTGCGGGACCAATCGGCCAGGTGCCGACATCACCTACACCAACAACTGGCCCGCGGAAAGCCTGATCGACAACCGACCGACCGGCTCCATCGTGGTTTGGTCGGTGGTCAGCTTCGTGGTCTTGCTCGCGGGAATCGGGGCGCTTTCCTGGCATTTCGCGGTGTTGCGCCAGAAGGAAGAAGCGCCTCACGAGCCTCCGCAGTCGGACCCGATGCTGGCTCTTTCACCCACGCCGTCCATGAAGGCCACGGCGAAGTACTTCTGGCTCGTGACGGCGCTGCTCGTCGTCCAAATCGCGCTGGGAGCCGTCACCGCGCACTACGCGGTGGAGGGATCGGGGTTCTACGGAATCCCGCTGGCCGAGTGGCTGCCCTATTCGGTGACACGTACGTGGCATTCGCAGCTTGGTATCTTCTGGATCGCGACGGCGTGGCTGGCTACAGGGCTGTTCATGGCGCCGGCGGTATCGGGTCACGAGCCCAGGTTTCAGCGATTGGGCGTCAATTTCCTCTGGGGCTGTCTGCTGGTGATCGTCGTGGGTTCCATGGCGGGTCAGTGGTTCGCGGTGCAGCAGCGACTCGGTTTTGTCACGAACTTCTGGTTCGGGCATCAGGGTTACGAGTATGTTGACCTCGGTCGCTTCTGGCAGATTTTCCTCTTTGTTGGCCTGTTGATTTGGGTGAGCCTGATGGGGCGGGCGATGTGGCCGGCGATTCGGAAACCGAGCGAAAACCGCCACTTACTGGTTCTGTTCTTCATCTCTTGCGTAGCGATCGCGCTCTTCTACGGGGCGGGGTTGATGTGGGGGCGCCAGACTAATTTGGCCATCGCCGAGTACTGGCGATGGTGGGTTGTCCATCTTTGGGTTGAAGGGTTCTTCGAGGTTTTTGCCACGGTCGTGATCGCCTTCCTGTTCACGCGCCTGGGGTTGTTGCGAACGGGAACGGCCACCGCCGCCGTACTGCTCTCGACGACGATCTTCCTAAGCGGCGGCATCATCGGGACGTTTCACCACCTCTACTTCACCGGAACGCCCACGGTCATTCTGGCGCTGGGCGCAACATTCAGCGCGCTGGAGGTGGTGCCGTTGGTGCTGATCGGATTCGAGGCGTACGACAGCTATATGCATAGCCGGGCGCGACCTTGGGTGTCGGCGTACAGGTGGCCGATCTATTTCTTTGTCGCCGTCTCGTTCTGGAATCTGGTCGGCGCCGGTCTGTTCGGCTTCCTGATTAACCCGCCGATCGCTCTCTATTACATGCAGGGGCTCAACACGACGGCTGTCCACGCCCATACCGCCTTGTTCGGCGTCTATGGGATGCTCGGAATTGGGCTGATGCTCTTCTGTCTCAAGGGGATGGCTACCCATCGGGTGTGGCACACCAAAGTCCTTCGCTTTTCGTTTTGGTCCATCAACATCGGGTTGGCGCTGATGGTGTTGATCAGCGTACTTCCGGTGGGGCTCCTACAGACCTGGGCGAGTGTCGAGTATGGTATGTGGTATGCACGGTCAGCCGAGTTTATGCAATCCGATCTGATCGGCACGCTGCGATGGCTCCGCGTGATCGGCGATACGATCTTCGCGGTCGGCGTGCTCGCGCTGGCGTGGTTTATACTGGGGCTTAAGACCGGTTGGTCGATCGTGAAGGACTAGGGCTCGCCCGCAAAAGCTTCGGGTAGGCGGCATGGCCCGGGCCTGGAACTCGGGCGCCCGGAGTCTGGAGGGCCGGAGGGGGCCGTGACGGAACTTGGTGGACGATGGGGGATCGGTGCTTTCCGGAGGCGGAGGCTCGCGCCGAGCCACAAACTCAGGACATGTGAAACTCACTCAGCGGCACCTAGCGGACTGGCCCAGCTTTTTGGGCGGTTCTGGGTTGCTGGGGATCTTGTGGTCACCCTTGCCCATGCGAGCATTACCGCGTGCACTGGGCGCGATGAAAGGAGGCTCCTTTGACAAAACTCTTGAGGGAGCCGTAAACACCCCATCGCGGGGATAACCACGGCCCTCCGGCGAAAGCGCGGGCGAGTAAGCGCGCGAGGGTGTAAGGACGTGGTATCGCGGCAAGGCAAGGAACCCCGTCAATCTCGTCGTTGATGGGGTGTTTTTCTGCGCATTCAGACTTTACCAGTACGTTCGAGTTGCGGGGGTTGACGTGGACCCGGGTGCGGCTACGCCAGGGGATTCGTTCGTCACTTTGGTACGTACGCGGGGGTGAAGCTTATGGCACGTGGTAGGATTTCAAGCTATCTGCCGAAGCTTGGTGAGGTGAAGCGGATCTGGCATCACGTGGACGCGACCGACAAGGTGCTGAACCACTGAAAC
>JADFOB010000100.1 GCA_022563055.1 Planctomycetota bacterium | reverse complement strand
GCGTGGGGCTCGAATCAACCTAATCAGAAGCGGGGTGCGCATCGAGGTGTAAGGTCGCCAGGTCGCCGCTGAGGAACTGATGATACCCCAACGCAGCCACCATTACGGCGTTGTCCGTGCAGTATGCCCGTTGAGCCGGATGGAACTGCAAACCCCGATCCTCGCAGGCTGCGGCGAGCCGGCTTCGCAACGCCGTGTTGGCACCGACGCCGCCGCCGAGTACGACCGTGGAGACACCCGTCCGCTTCACCGCGAGCATGGTCTTCTTCACAAGAACGTCCACGACAGCTTGCTGGAACCCGGCGGCGATGTTGGCAATGTCGGATCGGGACAGTCTCTCGAGTCCGCCGCTCGTCTTGCCCTGCCCGTGGACGTGATACATCACGGCTGTCTTGATCCCCGAGAAGGAGAAATCAAGCGAGTCGCGGCCAAGCATGGTACGCGGGAAGCGAATGCTCTTGGGATCGCCATCGCGGGCGGCACGCTCGATCTCGGGACCGCCGGGATAGCCAAGACCGAGCACCGTCGCCACCTTATCGAAGGCTTCACCGGCGGCGTCGTCCGTCGTCGCGCCGAGCTGTTCGATCGAAAGAGGATCGTCGACCCGAAAGAGTGTTGTGTGACCGCCCGAGACGACCAGCGCGACGGCCGGCCAGAGTGACGTGTCGAGTCCGACGGCTGGACTGATGGCGTGAGCCCGGATGTGGTTCACCGCGATCAGTGGTTTGTCCCACGCCCAACTCAATGTCTTGGCACCGGTGACGCCGACCAGGAGTGACCCGACGAGTCCGGGTCGGTTGGTGACCGCGATCGCGCTGATGTCGTCTCGATCGCACCCAGCGACCTGCATGGCCTCTTCGACGACCGAGTCGAGCTTCTCGATGTGCGCCCGCGAGGCGATCTCCGGGACGACGCCGCCATACTTGCGGTGCAGGTCAATCTGCGATGCCACAACGTTGCTGCGCGCGTCAACGCCGTCGATCACGACGGCAGCCGCGGTCTCATCGCACGAGGTTTCGATTCCGAGAATGGCGGTCATGGGATCGGCAGCTTACGCGCCGATCGCATGTTGATCAATGGCGTTTTCGATGGCGCGCCGGATCCTGGCGTGCACTTCCTTGGCGTCGACCACGCAGCACCACCGGCGTGGCGGCTCATCGGCGTGCTCGGTGGCGAAGGTAATCGTGCCAAGACCCGGCACTTTCTCCGCCGTCGATGCGTTAAGGTACGTGTTGCGGATCTCGACCAGATGGCAGGACCAGATGCGCGGCGACCAGACGCCCTGGACGTCGAGAATCCGGCGGTTGGTGAGCACGTACCAGGTGAGCGTCCACTGCATGAACGCCAACCCCAACCGTCCCGCTGCGATGAGCATGATCAACTGCAGGGTTGCAATCCGCGACAGGCCCGGACCCGCCACCTCCAAAAGGCCCATGACCAAACCCAGAATGAAGCACCCACCCAACCAGGGAGCCGCCGCAAAGAAGGGACGCCACAGTGACGGCCTGATCGCCAGAAGGACGATCTCACCGCCACCGACGACCTCCGGGGGCAGGGCGAACCAGGTGGAAGTCGCCTCCGGGGCAACGGCTGGTGCCGACGTCGCACAGGGCGAGAAGGCGATTCGTTCCATGCGCTTGGGATGTGTCTTGATCATTCCGCTCGCTCTGCCAGCGCCGAATCACCGTGTCCGAAAGATCGACGTTGATCCGAGCCCCAAGCGCCAGCGCGAGGTCTGGCGATCCGTCGCTTACGCTCCGGGCTCTGATCGGAGCTGCACGCTGGCACACGATCATCCAGCTCTGTGTTCATCGGCACCCTGCGGGCTGGACAGTCCGAAAAAATGATCGAACGGGAGAAGAAAACGGACACGCAAGCACCGTCTACTTGATCGCCAGCGGTTGAGGCGAGACATTTTCGAGCATTCGCTCGAGCGCGACAATCGCCAGCTTCCTAGTCTGAGCATCCACCTTGATCTGGTTGACCACACGCCCCGCGACCAGCTCATCCAACACCCATAGCAGATGTCGCAAGTCCACACGATACATCGTCGTGCACAAACACTGGATTCCCGCCAGCGACCGGATGGACTGATCCGCGAAGCGCTTCGCCAAACGGTCGACCAGGTGAACCTCGGTTCCGATGGCCCACTTGCTTCCCTCCGGAGCCTCGCTCACCGTTTTGATAATGAACTCGGTGCTTCCAGCCAGGTCCGCTTTCTGCACGACTTCCCAGGCGCACTCCGGATGGACGAGAATCTTGGTCGCAGGGTCGATCCGACGGATGTCATCGCACTGCGCGGAGGTAAAGAGCGCGTGTACACTGCAATGTCCCCGCCACAAAAAGACTTTGGCATCGTGCGCCTGCTCCGGCGTGAGGCCGCCGTTTGCATGGGCGGGGTCGTACAGAACCATCTCGCTCAGCGCAATGCCCATCGCGTAAGCGGTGTTGCGGCCAAGGTGCTCGTCGGGCAGGAAGATCACTTTGTTGCCCTGTTGAAACGCCCACTCCAGGATCATCCGAGCGTTGCTGCTCGTGCAGCACGCGCCGCCGTGACCGCCGCAGAAAGCCTTGATCGATGCTGTCGAGTTGACATAGGTGATGGGTACGAGATCGGCCCCGCAGTCGCCGACGATGAAGTCCCAGGCTTCTTCGAGCTGTTCCAGCTCGGCCATGTCCGCCATGCTGCAGCCGGCGGAGAGGTCGGGCAGAATGACCGTGACGCCGTCGTCCGTAAGAATGTCGGCTGACTCCGCCATGAAGTGGACGCCGCAAAAGACGATGAACTCGACTCCCTCCTGCTGGGCACCGAGTTGCGAGAGCTTGAGGCTGTCGCCGGTGAAGTCGGCGAATTGGATCACATCGTGCTGCTGGTAGTGATGCCCGAGGATGACGAGCCGGGAACCGAGCACGCGCTTGCGGTCGAGGATGGCGTCGGTCAACGCCTCCTCGCTCAGAGCCGCATATCGCGGCGGCAACGGCGGTTGAAACAGCATGGTTGATCAACTCCCCAGTGGCTATGGTCAGAAACGCGTCGCTAGAGCGTTTTCCGTTTTCGCGTAGCGCGGACCGTACATCGAACCGGAGTCGGGCGTAGCCGACTACACTGACCAGCCAGTCTATTATAGACGGTGTTGTCGGTCGGGGAAGGATCGCACTTGCGTAGCGGGCTCATCAGGGTAGCTTGTGGTGAATCCTGAGTCGCTGCGGGACAATCGGGGCCTGTAGCTCAGCTGGTTAGAGCGGTCGACTCATAATCGACTGGTCGGGGGTTCAAGTCCCTCCAGGCCCATGACGTCCAGGGAGACCACGGAATGCGTAAGCCGATCGTCCGGCGGTACGAAGGTAACCCGATCCTCACGCCCAAGGACGTCCCCTACCCTGTCGAGACCGTGCACAACGCCGGGGTCACAAAATGCGATGGACGCTACGTCATGCTCTTTCGCTCCCACCGCGACAACGGGCGATGTATCCTGGGGTTGGCTGACAGCGATGACGGGTTCAAGTTCACCGCCCGCCCCGAGCCGTTCCTGGTCCCCGCGACCGAGGCGCCGTTCGCCGAATACGAGGCCTTCGGCGTCGAGGATCCGCGTATCTGCCGGATCGAAGACGAGTACCTCATTACCTACAGCGCCTATTCGAAGCACGGCGTTCGGATCGCGCTCGCCAAAACGCGCGACTTCGTCAGCGTCGAACGCGTCGCCCTGATCAGCCAGGCTGACATGCGAAATGTCGTTCTGTTCCCGCAGAAGTTCGACGGGCGGTACGTCCGGCTGGACCGGCCGCACAGTGAGATTTCGCCCTGGTCGATCTGGGCGAGCTACTCGCCCGATCTCGTTCATTGGGGCGATTCGCGCGTCGTTATGAAGCCGACCCAATATCACTGGGACGAGATGAAGACCGGCCCCGGCGCGACGCCGTTTCGAACGCCGCGCGGCTGGCTCCACATCTACCACGGCGTCTTCGAGACGATGGACGGCGCCGTCTATCGCCTGGGCGTCGCCCTCCACGACCTTGACGACCCGGCCAAGATTCTCGGTGTGTGTGATCGGTGGATCTTGCAGCCCGAGGATCCCTGGGAAGTGACGGGGTACGTGCACAACGTGGTCTTCACCTGTGGAGCGGTTCCGGAGGACGATGGGACGGTCAAGATTTACTGGGGTGCGGCCGACAAGGTCATGTGCGTCGGAACGGCTGTCATCGACGAGCTGGTGGAACTCTGCCTGAGCGACAGCCGCCCGGCGATGTGATCGATCCCCGCGTCCAGCGAGCCCGATAAACGCCTGCGGCAGCACTTTTTGTGCCCTGGAGAATGATCAGGAAAAGCGTTGACCCGCGACGGGTGGTTCTGGTATACTAGATTGTCACTCGCTCGGGCGAGCGGCATGTAGAGAATATCAGTTGACCGGCTTGCCACAAAGAGTGCGGTGAGTTGTGGCGTATGCCATACGGAGAGCGTCGCATGTGCTTGTGGGACGGGCGCGTTACCTGTTCCACGGCGTTTCCTTCAGGAGGACTAATGATCATGCGGAATCGAGGAACTGTGTATTCCTGGCGGGTGCTGGTGGGAGCTATGCCGATCGTGTTCGCTACGGTCGCAATGACTGTGAACATCGTGCCGGCGAGGGCGGAAAGACCGACCAAACGTGTTGCGTCGGAAGTGGCCGTGGGCGGCCTGACCATAGCCGAGCAGGCGGCCCGTCAACGGGAACTACACACAGAACTCATGGCCAAGATGCCCGCCGGCGTTGACAAGACTCCGACGCGCATCGAAATCACGCAGAAAGACCGAGACGACATCTCTGCGCCGGCGCCCAACGGGACTGGTCCGTTGCGAGTGGGCGTGGTCAAGTCCGTCCCAGGCGCTGTCGGGAAGCCGGCTGGGCGTGCGTTCAATCGTGGCGTCGTCGAGGAAAGTGCAGGCGGGAGCTTCGTATGGGCGATGACGGTGATATCTCCCGATGCGCGGTCCATCCGTTTGCACATCACGGGCTTCTCGCTTCCGGACAATACCGAGATGTACTTCCTTAGCCCAAACGGGCAGGCGCACGGGCCGTACGTGGGAGAAGGTCGCAATGGTGATGGCGACTTCTGGACTCGTTCGGTTGTCTCGGATAACGGCATCGTCATGCTGCGGTACACCGGTAACACGCCGGATGTCGACCGTCCGAATATGTCATTCGTGATTTCGGAGGTTGCGCATATCCGCGGCAGACCCCCACGTCCCCAAGAGCGAAGTCACGATTCGTGGCCCTGTCGGGATAATGTGCCCTGTCTGGTCGACGTGAACTGCGTCAACACCGGACCCGCGGCGCCAGCTGAGGATGCGGTGGCGAAGATGGAATGGACGCAGGGACCGTTCGTGAATACCTGTTCGGGCGGGCTGCTCGCGGACACGGACGCGGGAACGCAGATCCCATACTTCCTCACAGCCAATCACTGTTTCTCGTCGTCTAACTCCAGCCTCGAGACGTTCTTCAACTACACGACGGATTCATGTAACGGTGGATGCCCGGACAACCTCGTCACCGGTGGGACGCCGCCGCCCGCGAGCACCATCGGTGTCACCGTCGTGGCCACGGGTAGCGCCGGCGACTTTACGCTGTTGACGCTCGATCAGGCTCCTCCAGCCGGCGCCGTGTTCCTCGGCTGGAACAACGCTCCCATAGCCAATACCAACGGCGCGAATCTCTACAGGATCAGCAACGCCAACTTCGGTCCGCAGGTTTACTCGCAACATGACGTTGACCCGAGTTCGCCGCAATGCACGGGTTGGCCGCGCGGCGAGCGAATTTACAGTGTGGACCAGACCGGTGCCACCATGGGCGGCAGCAGCGGCTCGCCGGTCCTGAACAGCGCGAGCGAGGTTGTCGGGCAGCTTTCGGGTTG
>JADFOB010000099.1 GCA_022563055.1 Planctomycetota bacterium | reverse complement strand
AGGGGCCGACCCCGCGACAAGGACACGCAAGACCGAGGCGACCGCGCAGGGTGAACTTCGGGCTGCTTTGCCAACCATGGACCGCGGCTGACGAGTGCTGTGTCAGCCTTGGTCTGATGCGTTGGTGTGCCACTGCTCTTGAGCAGTGATCTGGGGAGTTCTAAACCGGGTCACCGAAGCTTCGCACTGCTCCAGAGCAGTGGCACACATGGGCTGTGCTGGTCGTACGAAACCGCTCAAGAGCCCCGGCGCGCCGGGGGCACACATCCTGCCGCGTTGGATTATCCCTCACAACATCGGTCACGGATAATCGGATCGGTCCGGGCGAGATCACCCCTCGGCCTGGAAGCTGACGGTCGGCTGGTCGCCCGAGGAATCGTGCGTAGCGCTCGCGGAAGTATCGTCGTCCGCGCAGTCGCGGATTCGATTCACTTTATTAACCAGAATCTGCCATGTCTCGCGCTCGATGCGGAGCACGCGAAGAGCGTCGTCGATCATGCTGACATCCCGATGGATGTTCGCGTCGAGAAGCTTCCTGTGGAGGAACCCGTACACAGCCGCGACGCGCTCACACAGCTCGGGGTTGACTTCGTGCCTGAGCCCGCTTCGCATCTCTGAGATAATATTCTGGGCACGCGTGAGGCGATCGTAAGACACGTCGTAGTTCTTCTGTTCGATCGCATCCCGCGCCTGGAGCGCGTAGCGGATGCAGCCGTCATAGAGCATGAGCTGCAACTGCTCCGGTGTGGCGGTCAACACCGCGTCGCGAAGGTAGGGATTCTGGGGAGTAGTGGTCACGGCGCCGGTATTATCGGTTTGGGCGGGGGTGCGGATGATAGAAAACGGAACCGATGGGAAAGGTTTGTGGGTCCGATCAGGGCACCCCAAACGCTAATCGAGCGCTCGGTAACGTAGCCACAACCGCCGTTTCCAGGGTTTCCCCGCCACACGGGCGGCTTCCAACACACCGTTGCGCTGCTCTTGCCCCGGCTCGCGGCTAAGAGCGCGTTAAACAAGGGAGGGCGAGGCTCCCGCCGAGCCGCGTAGGGGGCCGGGACCGGGGCTCAGCAGGAGCTTCGCCCTCCCCAATCCGGTTCCTCCGCGGTTCTTTAGACACGCTCTAAGAAGTCAGAGAACCGGCAAGCTGGGCGAGCGTTCCCAGAGCGTTCTGCTGACCCTGCAGCACGGCCAGTGCCTTCTCCATCGCCAGGAATTGCGCCTCTAGCTGCGCTCGCTTGGCATCCAGAAGCAGGTTCAGATTCTCGATCCGGTCGTTAAGCAGCTCCTGCTGATTATCCAGAAGGTTGCTTCTCCGCGCGATCACGCCGTCGAACTCCCGCGTGAGTTCATCGAGCACGTCATCAAGCACCGCGGCGAATCCGGTCTCCGCGGTGCCGAACAGCGCCTCCACATCCCGAGGCGAGTCTGCGTAGGCCTCGCGGAACTTCTCCTCGTCGAATTCGAGACGGTTGTTCGCGCCGATCCGCAACCCGACCGAGAAGAGACGGGAGAACGACTCATCCAAACCGTCAAAGCGACTCAGGATCGTCCGGTGGAGGCGCGTGCGAATCTGTCCCACCGTGCGGTCACCCTGAAGCGTACCACGCTCAAACGTGTCGGGGTCAAAGCGTGTAACATCATCGATGGTACCCTGCACGTCGTTGTAGAGGTCCGTGAACTTCTTGATGTCCTCCACGATGGCATCGATGTCCTGCGAAACGGAGATGGTCACTTCCTCGTCCGACACCGATTGGAGGTCGAGCGTCACTCCGCCAAGCTCCAGCGTGTTGCTCGAACTGGTAATCAGTTTCGAGTTCGCCCCGCTACCGATCATGATGACGGCGTCGCTGGCTTGGGACAGCGTCCCAAAACCAAAGTCAAGACCCCCCGCGTCAACCACCAGCTCACCACGCCGCCCCGTGACGGTCGACGTGAGCGTCAGGCTGTAGGGGCTCACCGAACCGCCGTCGTTGATGATGGACGCGGAGAATCCACCACCGGCTTCATTGATCTTCTTAACGATCGTCTCAAGCGTATCGCCCGCGCCGACCTCGATGCGAACCTCAAACGATCCGTCGATGAGGTTTTGGCCGGCCTTTGCAGTACCTACGAGGTTGAGGTCGGCCGCCACCCGCCCGTCGATGTCCTCGATGCTCAGCGTCTCGTTACCGTCGGATGTATCGATGATGACGATGCCGTCGCCGGTATCGTTGATGCGCGCCTCAATCGTGGCGGGCAAACCGGATGTGTTGTTAATCGCGTCGATCACATCTCCGACGGTCATACCCTCACGCGTGGTGATGTTGATCGAGTAGACCCCTCCGAGCGAATCCGTAATCCTAAACGTGCCGGCCTGTACCCCTTGACCGGCGTTGAGATCCGAGAGCAGTGTGTTCGTGGAGATATACTGAAGTTGGAGATTGCCGCCGTCGACCGTGGCTCCGTCCGCCAGCGCATGGCTTCCCCCAAGACCGAGCGCAGCGGCCGTCGTACCGCTTACGTCCGTCACGATCAGCGGCCCGGAACCGTTGGACGTATCCCGAAGCTGGATCCCGTTACCGGCGGCGTTCACCGATGCGACGATCGAGGTGCTCGTGTCTTGATTGATGAGATCGATGACATCCTGCAAAGTCTGAGCATCGGTGAAGTCGATCGGTTGCGCCGTCGAGTTGCCGCTACGATCAGTCAGGGTGATCTGTCCCAACTCTATGCCTTGCCCACCGTCGAGAGACTTTAGCAGCACGGTGTTGAGCCCTGCGATCAGCCGGTGCGTCTCGAAGGTCGTGTCAAAGGTCACGTCAAGCAGGCCCAGATCCCTAGCGGCGGTGGAGCCTTCGCCCGCGCTAATCGTCACAGTGTCACCGGGCAGGCCCGGTGCCGTCAGTGTGATCCCATCGCCGCTGTCAGAGATGCGAGCTTCCACAAAGCCAATGTTGTCCTGTGCGAAGTTGATCGCGTTGATCACGTCGCCGATCGTCGAAACGCGATAGATGTCTCGCCCGATGATGCTGGACCCTTCGACGCTCCCCGTGATTCCCAGGTCCGCCGCTGCGTGGCCGGCTTCCCCATCAACCGCGACATCCTCGACCGTCAGAGTCGCCTCGCTGTCCTCGCTGACGTCGGAGGTGTCCGTGATCTGAAAATGGGAGTTGACGATGGCAAAACTGATAGACACACCGGCTTGCGCGGCGGCGTCGGTAATCCTCTGGCGGACGTCCTGAACCGTTCGCAGTGGGGGAAGCGCTGAGTCCGCAAGGTTGATCTCCACGGACTCCCCGGCCCGATCCGTGATCCGAATGGTACCCAGCCGGATACCATTTCCACTGTTGAGCATCCTCAGGTCGGTTTCGGGCTGCGAAGCGAGAACGCTGGTTAAGGAGACGTCGAAGTTTCCGTTCACCGTCTCGAACACGAGATCCGTTCCGCCGGTCAGCCTGCCCACACCGTTCCCATCGTTCAGCACCGACAAGAGGGTACCGTTCGAGAGACGGACAAGATCCCTGCCTTCAATGCGGGTCTCCAAACCGGCGGCGACACCGACGATGCCCAGATCAGCCGCGGTCGAGCCGCCATCGTTGTCCGCGATCGTTAAGCTCCCTAACCCGCCCGTTAAATCCTCGATCACAATCCGGTCGCCCGAACCGCCGGTCGAGGCGATCGAAGTAACCGTTGCCCGAACATTAATGGTTGTGTCGGTATTGATGGCTCGGAGGACATCGTCGACGGTCAGGGCCCCGGTCAGATCGATCTCGGCTGTCTCACCGTCCTTATCCGTAATCGTGATGATGCCGCGCTCGATACCCTGTCCGCCGTTGAGGGCGTCCAGACGGTTCGATTCGTTGACCATCCCATGCCCGACCTCAATGGTGAGCATGCCGACGCCGATCGGCGTTGTATCACTGTCGGCGAAACCACGGCTGATGAGCGAATGGTTCGACACCAGCGAGCGGACGCGAAAGGTTTGGCTGCCGGGCACAGCCGTCTCATCCGTTCGTGCCGTCAGGATGGCGCTATTGCTGCTGATGGATGAGAATCGCTGGAAGAACGATGACTTCTTCATGCCCAGGATCGAGTTTTTAACCCCGAGTAGCTGTGCGGCGAGGCTCAGGAACGCTGTGCGCTGCACATCCGCCGCCTGCACGCGGGCTTCGAGTGTACGCACGGGGCGTCCCTCGATCGCGATGAGCTGGTCGATCAGACTGGCGGTGTTGATTCCCGACAGCAGTCCGATCCCGGTCGATATTCCACTCATGAGGTCAGTCCCTGCCGCTACGATGCCTACCAACGCGGGCGCACACCACTCCCGCGCTTCACCGTATAGACCTTATCGGTCCCGCTACGGGTCCAACTCTAGTTGGCGACTGGCCGACCAGATTCGCGGAACCTGTTTGGTAGTGCTGAGGAGGCGATCGGCGGGAGCGAACCAGCGGGCGAACTGACCGCCAGGTGGCTAACCGAGAAGGGCGAGCACCTGTCTGGGCGCCGATGTGGCGATCTGGAGCGTTGCTTGGGTGCTTTGCACGAGAATCTGAGCCCTGGTCAGCCCCGCCACCTCCACCGCGATGTCCGCATCCCGGATGAGCGATTCCGCGGCGGTGACGTTCTCCAAGGCGATGCTTTGAGCCCGGATATTCGTCTCGAGCTTGTTACGCTGGAAGTTGCCCAACCGACCTCGGAAGGAGGAGACCTGATCGATCGACTCGGCGAGGATCTTCTGGGCGGTCAGGAAGTTCTTGCTGGCCAGGTCGTTGCCTTGTCCGGACCGCAGAGTGTAGAGGAGCCCCGTGATACGGTCTCCCAGCGCCGTCGAGGCCACACGGCTGAATCCGATGTGGACCTGCCCGTTCGGGGTCACCTCCGGCGAGAGCTGGAAGGTCGCGCCGCCGCCGGTGATCTGGAAGCTGGCGGTTGCAGTTGTCTGCTGGGCGAACGATACCGTGAGGTAGATCCTCGCATCCAGCGACGTCGATCGCACATCCGCCCGGAGCCCCTTGACCGCCGCCAACTGCCCGTTGACCACGACACCCGTATCCTGGCCGATGTCGCGGGATTCGGTACCGCTGTTGCCGTTGACAATGAAATTGCCGGAAATCGGTGTCACCGATACGAAGGCGTCGGACCCGAACTCGGTGCTGTTGAGCAGCAGCGCGCTGGCGATGCCGGCTGTGCCGGGCGTGGACAGAATGGCCGACACGCCTGTCACCAGCGTGACACTGTTGATCGCGTCCCGAACGACGGAGAGTGACGTTCCCGCCGTAAAGCTGAACAGGTCACTTCCGATGGTCCCGCGGATTTCAATCGTGGTGGCGGATGTCGTGGAGGCTCCGCTCGTGTTGGCACCGATGAGCGCGACCTGGGCGGTCTGCGCCGATGCTGTCACGCGCACCGTCACGTCGCGCGTGCCGCCTTGGGGAATCTGTGCGGCAAAGACGGATAGCGTTGCGATCTGCGTGTTCACAAGGGACGAGACGGTGTACGCGCGGCTGCCATCGAGCAGCTTCTCACCGGCGAACGTAGTCGTGTTCGCAATCCGATCAATGCTCGAGAGCAGCGAATCGATCTCGAGCTGATTGGCGTGGATTTCGTCCGCCGTAAGCCCACCGTCGTTAGCGCTCGCCACGAGCAGATCCTGCAACTCAAGCAGCAGCGCCGAGACCTCGTTGAGCGCACCTTCCGCCGTCGAGATCACGTTGATCGCCCGGGTCGAGTTGTCGATCGCCTGGCCGATGCTGCGGATCTCGTTGCGAAGCCCCTCCGAAGCAATCAGACCGGCCGGATCATCCGCACCGCGATTGATGCGCAGACCGGTGGCGAGGCGCTCGAGGCGTAGGTTCAGATCGGTGTTGTTGACACTAAGTTGATGGATCGCGCGAAGGGCCGGGACGGTGC
>JADFOB010000098.1 GCA_022563055.1 Planctomycetota bacterium | reverse complement strand
CCTTGACAGACCACTAGCCCCGTTTACGGGGCTTTCCCCGGCGGCCGGGGGCATGTCCAGGGGTCCATGACGGAATCGGCGGATGTTCCTGTTGGTGAATGGATGGGCAGACTCAGCGACGATGCGGCCACTGTGTGCGGCTCCAGGGGGGCTATTGTCGGTTCGTCCTTCCGGGATCTGCCCCGCGGCAACGCTTACGACGGTCATCGAACGTCCCATCGGGACGACTTCGCGCTGTAGCGTTAAGATACCCATCGCGTATTTCATGGCGAGGAGTGTGTGACCGTGCCCTACAGTGACCTTCAAAGTTTCATCGACGACCTTGACGCGCGTGGCCAGCTCAAACGTGTGGTCGCCGAGGTGGATCCAATCCTGGAAATCGCCGCGATTGCAGACCGGACGTCCAAGCTGCCCGCTGCCGGCGATGCTCCGCCGCCGGACACCGATCCAGTTCACGGTACCCTCGGCGGGCATGCGCTTCTGTTCGAGAACGTCAAAGGCGCCGACATCCCCGTGGCCATCAACGTGTTCGGAAGCTACGAGAGAATGCGAATCGCGCTGGGTGTGTCGAGCTTCGACGAGCTGACCGCACGCCTGGGGGAGCTGGTCAATCCGGACGTGCCCACGAACCTGATGGACAAGCTAAAGAAGCTTCCGCAACTCGCCAAGCTCGCGGGCGTTGGACCCAAAGTGGTCAAGCGTGGGATGTGTCAGGATGTTGTCCACACGGACGACGCCGACCTGACTTCGCTTCCGATCATCCAATGCTGGCCCCACGACGGCGAGTCCGGATACGGTCTCAAACCGGCTGATTATAAAGAGGGAACCGGGCGATACATCACCTTCGCCGGCGTCTACACGAAGAATCCCGCGACGGGTATTCGCAACGTCGGCATGTACCGCGTGCAGGTGTTTGGCCGGAAGCTCGCTGCCATGCACTGGCACGTCCACCACGACGGGGCCAGACACTTCCGCGAGTACAAGAAGCGTGGAGAGAAAATGCCGGTGGCGATCGTCTTGGGGGGCGAGCCCGTGCTGCCCTACGCAGCCACCTGCCCGCTTCCGCCCGACATCAGCGAGCTGCTCTTTGCGGGTTTCCTTAACGGGTCCGCCATCGAACTTGTCCCGTGCAAGACGATCCCTCTGGAGGTGCCCGTCAACGCCGAAATCGTCATCGAAGGCTGGGTCGATCCCGACCGGACGCTCATCGAGGGGCCATTCGGCGACCACACGGGATTCTATTCGCTCGCCGATCGCTATCCGGCCTTGCATGTCACCGCCATCACACACCGGCACGCGCCGATCTACCCGACGACGATCGTGGGACTTCCACCGCAGGAGGATTACTACCTGGGCAAGGCGACGGAGCGGGTCTTCCTGCCGCTGCTCAAGACGCTCATCCCCGACGTGATCGATTATCACCTTCCGATGTTCGGGGCGTTTCACAACTGCGTGTTCATCACGATTCGCAAGGACTACCCGATGCAAGCCAGGAAGGTCATGAGCGCCGTCTGGGGCGCGGGACAGATGATGTTCTCCAAGATGATCATCGTCGTCGACGACCATGTGAACGTGCACGACGAACAGGCTGTCCTGTTTCACATGTGCGCCAACGTCGATTGGCGACGGGACGTTATGATCGTGGACGGTCCGTGCGACATCCTGGACCACGCCACGCCGGAATACGGCACCGGTGCGAAAATCGGCATCGACGCCACGCGCAAGATCCCCGGCGAAGGCCAAGTCCGCGATTGGCCGGAACTGCTGGTCATGAGCGATGACATCAAACAGCTTGTCGAGCGACGATGGAGCGAGTATGGGTTCTAGTAGTTGCGATACACCTGAATCGAGGCGTAATCCGTACCGCGCCCGTTAGGAAGCGATTAACTACGGGTTCAGCAGCGCTCACGCATCCGCTCCCTGACGGTCGCGGTACGGATGGGTGGCCCACCTTTGCAAAGGTGGGGTCACGATTGGGAATCGGCAATCGTGCCCCCAATGAGTCAACTCTACGCGGAAACGAAGATATCCGTAATCGCGGCAGCCGCCAGCACGAGGCTTACGAGCCCGTTCATGGTAAAGAACGCCACGGTCACGCGGCGGTAGTCGCCCGGACGCACGAGTGCATTCTCAATCGTCAACAAGACGGCAGCGAGCACTACGCCGATCGCGTAGATCCAACCCAGATTGGCCGCAGAGCCCAACGCGATGAGCCCGAGCACCGTAAGAACGTGCGACACACGCGCGATGCGCAGCGCCGCCACCGGCCCCAGTCGCGACGGAAGACTGTACAGATCGTCGCGTCGATCCACCTCAAGATCCTGGCAGGAATAGATGATGTCGAACCCGGCGATCCAGAACGTGACGGTGGCCATCAGCAACCACGCGGGAAGGCCCAGCGTATCGGGGTCGATCGCCACCCAGGCCGCCACCGGTGCCAAGGCGATGGCACTTCCAAGATAGTAGTGCGACCATTTCGTGAATCGCTTCGTAAACGAGTAGGCGCCTAGATAGATCAGGACCGGACCCGAAAACAGGATCGGCCAGGTGTTGCCGTAAAACAGGTGAAAGCCCAAGCTCCCCAGTCCAAACGTGCACGCCGAGAGCAACAGCATGATCCACGCCGCCAGGAATGTCAGCCGACCAGCCGGTAGCGGACGGCTCGCGGTGCGCGGATTCCCGGCGTCGATTTGGGCATCGACGATGCGATTGAACGTCATGGCAAAGCTCCGCCCGCTGACCATGCAGATGACGATGAGCGCAAGCTGACCGAGGTGGGGCCATCCACGATCTTCAATACCTCGACCGGCCAGGAACGCGGCGATCAAGGCAAACGGTAGCGCGAAGACGGAGTGCGAGAGCTTCACCATATCGGCCCACGTGCGAGCGACCGACAGGATGGATGTCATGGTGTTGGCACCGATCCCGTCCCGGCGCGGGGCGGATCCGCTTCGTGGCGCTGAGCCCAGCGCGTGTTGAGTTGATGCGGCAGGTCCATCAGATCGAGGAGTTTGCCGACGACGAAGTCGACCAGATCCGCGATGGTATCGGGGAGCATGTAGAACCCCGGTGAGGCGGGGCAGATCACCGCACCGGCTTCGCTGAGCCGAAGAGCGTTCTGCAAGTCGATGCGGCTCATCGGCATCTCTCGCGGGACCACGATGAGTCGTCGTGCCTCCTTGAGCGTGACCGCAGCCGCCCGGTGAAGAAGGTTATCACCGAGCCCCGAAGCGATCGCGCCGAGCGTGTGGCTGCTGCACGGACAGATAATCATGCCGTCGGTTCGGAAGCTGCCGCTCGCCAGAACGGAACCGACGTCCTTATAGGGGTAGACGATTATCTGGTTCGACGCCCGACCGAGCAACGCCTCCGAGGATACCTCCGCCACGTTTAATTCGTCGAGCAGCAGGCGCCGACCGTACGGCGACACGACGAGATGGACGATCGCACCGGCTTCGCAGAGGCATTCCACAAGCCGCTGCGCATAGCGCGCGCCGCTGGCACCCGTGATACCAACGACGATCTGCTTCGTTGTGATGTCAGCCGTCATGGCTTTATCCCGTTTGAGTTCGACCGGCCGCGCGTCTGCCGTGTCGCCTCGCGCGCCCACACCGAATCGGGATGCTCGTTGAAAAGGCGGCCAAAGGTCGCCTCGCTTCTTGCCGCTTGCCCGTCGCTCCGATAGGCCACGGCAAGACGAAACAGTGCCTCGGGAACCGCGTCACCGTTGGGGTAACTCGCCAAACAGGCCTCCAACAACTGGATCTTCGAAGGATCCGGCACAACGGGGCGCCCCGTTTCGACGTCCACCACGCGCGCGGGCGTAGCCTCCGCAATCTCCAAGTCGATGTTGTCTTCGATCTGGCAGTTGGGATACTGGCGCTTGAGCTCGCGGAGGTTGGCTCGGTAGCGCTGATGGCGCGGATCCAGATCCAAGAGCCCAAAGCCAAGGCTTGACCGGCGCCCCGGCCGCCGCTCTCCGCTGATCGGATCATAGTCATAGATAGGATCGCGGTTGAGCGTAAGCAGATCGTGCAGGCGATGCGCCTGGAGCAGAATACGTTCCAGCGGGATCCGGAGACTCGCCTCGGGCAGGTCGCGCTCCAGCACGCCCTTGTGGGCCACCCTCGCGGTGTCGGCGGCGGCGGGCGATGTTCGTCCTACGGTGAAGCGTCGCATAAGCGTGCCCAGCTCGTCCATCGCTCGATCGACATCACCTCTGCGCGCATGGAGCTGCGACAGCTTGAGCAAAGCGACGGCGCTGATCACCGACTCGGAACCGTTGGCCAGCGCGATTCGCCATGTCTCCAGCGACGCATCAGCCGGGAAATCGTCGTAGAAACGGATCCACTTGTTCTGGCGGAATTCAACCGGGTCGACCCGCATGTCCAGCGCCCGGCCCTTGATATACAGGACATTCAAGGCATACCGGCTTTGCGGAAAACGCTTGAGGAACCAATCGCACCGGTCCACCAGCTCCCCCTGGTGGCGTGTAAGCTCGGACTTAAACGGCGCCAGATCGGACGCCAGCTTGAATTGCCATTTCTGCTTCTCGACCTCCAAGAGCTTTTCGCGGCGCGGGCGCGGCAGCGGATGGCGCGCCCAGGTACGCTCGGCGGCCTCTCGCAATCCCACCGAGGCGTCCACCTCGTCGAAATGGTGGGCATTGAGATCTTCGAGCAGGCGATAGTGCAGTTCGTCACGCCCCACGCGAAACTCAAACAACCCGACCGGCAAACCGAACATCAAGGCGAGTAGCGGCGTGATCGCACCGGGCCTGTAGTCCACGAGCTTCGCGATGGTCAACACGATCGCAAAGAGCAGGGTGGCCGCCACGATCGCCAGAACCCAAGGTGCAATGAACTTCACCCGGTCGATCGGGTCGAACCGACCCATGACGAGTTCCGCGCTGCCATGCCAGGCCAGCGCCAGGTACACCACGATCGGCACCAGACCCGCAACGCCCGAGATGAAGCGAAACCGCATGGAAAATGGGCGGATCGAGGCGATGATGCACGACCCCAGGAGCGTGATCGCCAGCCACGGCATCACCGCGAGCACACCGACGACCAGAATAAAAGGTAGGCTCGACCAGAACCGGTAGAGAATGGAAACGAGGATGGGAATCGCAATCAAGGTGGCCATCAGCAGCCCGATGATCGGAATCTGCATGGGCACGTCCTGGATACTGATCGGCGCGATGAGCAGGTCCGCCAGAGAGACCGTCGTATGTCGCCCGAAGTTAAACGTCTGTACGAACTGGTCCCGGTAGCCTTCCATCGCCGGAGCGAATACGACACCGCTGCGAATCCAGTAGGCGAAGCACCCCACGCCTGCAAAGAGGAGTACATTGACCGCCAAGAGCACGACGGCGCGTAGGCGATACTTGGAACCGGACCGCGACCAGACGTCTTTGAAGGGCGCGACACCTCGCGCACCTTCCTGTTTGGCGGCATGCGCATCCAAGGAAGCGACAGTCGGCGTGGGTTGAGAAGTCTGCACGAGCGTCAATCCCGCCAGGCAAGGTAGACGGTGACGAGACCCATGGTCAATCGTGTCGCGCGCGGGCGGACGAACCCGACCCCGCGCAGCCGGTTACACATCTCCTCGGCGTCGGCGAAGGATACCACGGACTTGGGAAGATAGCGATACGCGCCCGACCTGTCGCCGCTGATCAGCGACGCCACCACGGGCATGAATCGCGCGGTATAGAGCCCGACAAACGCACGCGCGAAACGATTCGCGGGCGTCGTGAATTCGAGGATGACCGCGCGACCACCGCTTCGCAGAACGCGGAACATCTCTCGCAAACCCATGTCGAGGTCTTGGAAGTTGCGCACGCCAAAGGCGCACGAAGTGATCGAGAAGCTCCCCGAGGCAAACGGGAGATTCAGCGCGTCG
>JADFOB010000097.1 GCA_022563055.1 Planctomycetota bacterium | reverse complement strand
AGCCCATCGCGATGGAAGAGGGATTGCGTTTCGCGGTTCGCGAGGGCGGTCGCACCGTCGGTTCGGGCGTGTGCATTCGGATCATCGAGTAAGCGTTGGGTGTGCTCGATCCCTCGTTGCGAAAAGGGCTAGGCCGGAGTCTGGAACGTAGGCCGTAGTGGCGGATGGCGACGGCTGATTAGCGTAGCGGTATTGGACCATGGCAAAAGCGGCGAAACGCGAGTACGTGTGGTTGCAGTGCACCGAGTGCCGCGATCTGAATTATCGTACCAGTGTGAATGTGCAAGGCGGGGCGCCCAAGCTCGAGCTCTCGAAGTTCTGTCGGCGCGAGCGCAAGCATACGAAACACAAGCTCAAGCGTAAGTAGCCTCTAGATAGGGCTTGCAGAGCGTCTTTCGAATCGTCGGTGGTACGGATGGTCTGTTCAAGGAGCGTAGCTCAATTGGCAGAGCACCGGTTTCCAAAACCGGCGGTTGGGGGTTCGATTCCCTCCGCTCCTGTGGGTGTCACCCATCGAGTGAATCCGACTTGTCGGGCGGCTTGGTTTTCACGAGTTCTTGAAGGCTCCATGACCATTGCAAAGACCGTGGCAAGAGGGCGAGGTTTATGAGTCAAGCTGATTCCACTGCCGTCCCCAACGAGGGAGAGGGTTCCAGCGCATCGCTGCCTCGCGGCGCTCGCCCGACCGCGAAGGGACATTCCGGCAGCGGACCGTTTCAGCAGTACAAGCCGGAACAGGGCAAGTGGACGCGCCTGGGAACCTTTATCGGCCTTACGGCGCTAACTGCCTGGGGTGCCAAGTTCCTTTTCGACCGACTACAGGTTTATGAGGGTGACGAGGCCTGGCGCCTGCTGGTTACGACGGGAACCCCCATTGCGTTCCTGGTCATGCTTGGTGCGCTGGGCTGGTGGGTGTCCTATTCGAACCGCAAGAGCAGCGATTTCATGATCGCCACGGAAGGCGAGATGAAGAAGGTGAGCTGGTCGACCAAGCGAGAGATCATCGGATCAACCAAGGTGGTCATTCTGTTTACGGTATTGCTCGCTTGCGGGCTGTTTGTGGTGGATGTGGTGTTCCAACTGGGGTTCCGCTGGATCGGCGTGCTCAAGACATGACGGACTTGGATTCGACAGAGCTGGAGTCCGCGACCCAGGCGTCCGACACCCCGGAGTCCCAAACACCGGAGTCCGCGAGCCAGGCGTCCGAGACACCGGATGGCGTGGCGGCGCCGGGCATGAAGTGGTACGTCCTCCGCGTCGCCTCCAACAAAGAGGGGCAGGTACGCACCGCGCTGGAGCGCAAGATTACGATTGAAGGGCTCGAGCGGTACGTGGCCCGCATTCTGGTTCCGACCCTCCCCGAGAAGAAGATGAAGGCGGGGGTCTTGAAGATCATTCAGCGGAAGCTGTACCCCGGTTACGTGTTCGTCGAGATGGCCTGCGAAGAGGACGGTTCGGTCAACGAGCAAGTGTGGTTCGTCGTTAAAGAGACGACCGGCGTCGGCGATTTCATTGGCTCGGACGGCAAACCGACCAGCATGCCCGACCACGAGGTGGTGCAGATGCTGGCGGCCACGCAGAAGGCTGAGGAAGAACCGACGCTGTCGGGCCTGAATATCAAGCAGGGCGATCAGGTCAAGATTACCGACGGCGCGTTTGAGAGTTACGAAGGGGAAGTGGAATCGGTTGACGAGCGGCGCGGGATGGTGTCGGTCATTGTGTCGATCTTTGGCCGGATGACGCCGGTCGAGGTCGGCTACTGGCAGCTCGAGAAGGTGGAGTAGCAGGCCCGGTTGACGCCGGTCCGCACGGACGACTGACGTCCATGAGGTGAACAAGGCGGTGGCGAAGAAGGAACTAACAGCAACGGTTCGGTTGCAGGCCCCGGGCGGTCAGGCGACGCCGGCTCCCCCGGTTGGTCCGGCCTTGGGCCAGCACGGCGTGAACATCGGGCAGTTCGTGCAACAGTTCAACGCTCAGACCAAGCAGCTCAATGGGATGCCGGTCACCGTGGTGATCAGCGTTTACAACGATCGGTCTTTTAGTTTTGAGGTCAAGAGCCCGCCGGCGGCTGTCCTGCTCAAGGATGCCGCCAAGATCGAGAAGGGGAGTGGGACTCCCCACAAGGAAAAGGTGGGCACCGTGACGCGGGAGCAGGTCCGGGCGATTGCGGAGCGCAAGCTGGCGGACTTGAACGCCTACACGCTCGATGCTGGGGAGAAGATCATCGCCGGGACGGCCCGGTCGATGGGAATCGACGTTGTTGACTGAGGGGTTCCGCCGCAAGGCGTTCGTACAAGGGTACCGGGTATGGGTAAACAGAGCGTCCTCTATAAGAAACAGCTTGAGACCCTTGGTGGCAAAAGCGAGGCGGTTTCGATCGAGCAGGGGATCGCGCGAATCCAGGAGATGGCTGCGTTCAAATCGGATCGCACCTACAAGAACGGCAAGAAACGCAAGAAGGTCGATCAGACGGTGGAACTTGTCATGCACCTGGGCATTGATCCCAAACACGCCGACCAGATGCTCCGAGGAGCGATCTCGCTGCCCAAGGGGTTGGGAAAGAGCCGCCGGGTCATCGCCTTTTGCGACGGCCCCGCCGTGGACGAAGCCAAGGAGGCCGGCGCGATCGAGGCGGGTGGTGTGGAGCTGGTCAAGAAGATCCAGGACGGCTGGCTTGATTTCGATGTAGCCGTCGCCCATCCCGCCATGATGGGCAAGGTCGGAAAGCTCGGTCGCATCCTGGGTCCACAGGGCAAGATGCCCACGCCCAAGGCGGGGACGGTGACCAAAGATGTCGCCACAACCGTCAAAGAGTTCACCGCCGGGAGGCTCGAGTATCGCAACGACGATGGCGGGAACATCCACCTTCCGGTGGGGAAGGTGAGTTTCTCGGTCGCGGATCTGAAGGAAAACATCGAGGCGGTGGTAGCGCACATCGTCAAGATCAAGCCGGCGGCAGCCAAAGGGCATTACCTCAAGCGCGTGTGCCTTGCAGCCACCCGTACGCCTTCAGTGACTTTGGCGGTGGGTAGCTAGGCCAGGCAGCCAGGCTAAGAAGCGCAGCGAAGAACACGGAAGGACTGGAACGACACCATGAGCAAACCCGTCAAGGAAATGGTGATGGCCGCGCTGAAGGAACGCTACGGCGACGTGGACAGCGCGTGCGTGGTGGACGTGACGGGCCTGTCGGTGCAGGAACAGGAGGCGGTCCGGACCGCACTGCGCGAGAAATCGGCGCGGCTTGGGATCGTGAAGAACAACCTGGCCCGCCGCGTTTTCAAGGGTACCGTGCTCGAGCCGTTGGGCGATGTGCTCGAGGGTCCGTGTGCGCTCGTGACGAGTTCCGAGTCGTTGATCGACGCCGCCAGGGTGCTGGTGGAGTCCGCCAAGGCGTTCGAGAACCTCACGCTCAAGCAGGCGATGTTCGACGGCGATCCGACGCTGCTGACCGTTGAGGAAATGTCCAAGATGAAGGGTCGGGTGGAGCTGCTTGGCGAGATGGCCATGCTGGTCTCCTCTCCGGGACGTGCCCTGGCTGGTTGCCTTTTGGCGCCTCAGTCGAAGATTGCCGGTTGCCTCAAGGCCATGGCGGATAAAGCCGCTTGAGGGGGTCTACGAACGGCGCCGGGTGATGAGCCCGATAGAGAGAACGAAGAATACAGCTGCGTTTCACGCCGACTGGTCCGCCCTGGCGGATGAAATGACCCGCAGCGTGCGGGCGCCTATCGGTGTGGCGACAATCGCTTGCGTGAAGGAGTTCGGAAGAGATGGCTGAAGCACCTGTGAAAGAGTTTGCCTCGGAGATTACCGAGCTTGCCGAAAAGCTCGTCGGTTTAACGGTCAAAGACGCGCAGTCGCTCGTGGATTGCCTCAAGGATGTGCACGGGATTGAGCCCGCCGGTGGTGGCGTCGTGATGGCTGCCGGACCTGGCGGTGGCGAGGAGGCTGCCGCGGAGGAGCAGACCTCGTTCGACGTGATCCTCGAGAGCTTCGGCGACAAGAAGATTCAAGTGATCAAGGTCGTTCGCTCGCAAACGAGTCTGGGACTCAAAGAGGCCAAGGAACTCGTCGAGAGCTGCCCCAAGGCGATCAAAGAGAGCATCTCCAAGGAGGATGCCGAGAAGATCAAGAAGGAGATCGAAGAGGCCGGCGGCGCTGTGAGCATCAAGTAGTTCGCGGCGTTTTCAACCTTGCCCGCCTTGGTCGCCGCACAAAAGGGTGCGCGGCGGTCGGTTGTGTCTGTTCGTGTGGATCGCGAACCGAATCGGTGTTTGGCGCGATCCGCAAAAAGCTCATATCCGCCACGAAGCGGGATCGACCGGTTCATCGGGACAACCGGTCCACCGGATGCTTCGTCGGTCGATACGCCGTCCCCAGGAATTAGCTTTGCCGCGATCGGTGCCTTCGATCGCCGGGTGCGTAGGTGATCGCGCGATGGCGATCCCGGTGGGTGCCCATACGCGGCTGCCAAGACTGAGGATTTGTTCGATGAAGACTGTCCTTCCGTCCCGTCGTTTTTCCAGGATCGGTGATTCGGTTCCGGTCCCTCAGCTCTTTGGAATCCAGATGCGCGCGTACGAGCGCTTCCTGCAACAGCACGTTGCTCCGGAGGATCGCAAACCGCACGGACTCGAGGGGTTGTTGCGCGAGATGTTCCCGATGGAGAGCTACGCCGGGAACCTCTCGATGCACTACGTCAGCTACGAGCTTGGGACAGCCAGGTACACGCCCGACGAGTGCCGCGAACTTCGTTTGACCTATGGGATGCCCTTTCGGGTGCGCCTGCGCATGATCCGCAAGGACAGTGATGAGATCCAGGAAGACCTGGTCTACCTGGGTGACATGCCGATCATGATCGGCGGCGGGGAGTTCATCATCAACGGGGCCGAGCGCGTGATCGTGTCCCAGTTGCACCGCTCCCCCGGCGTGGACTTCATCAAGACGCAGGCGGAGGGTGACCGGGCGCTTCACTCCTGCCGCATCATTCCCGAACGCGGAAGCTGGATCGAGATCGAGGTCACCAAGAAGGACGTCCTTGCGATTCGGATCGATCAGTCGGGCAAGATCCCCGCCACGACGTTTCTCCGTGCGATGGATGAGAAATACTCGACGGATGAATCGATCGTCGAAGAGTTCTACTCCACCAAGTCGGTTCGGATGTCGGCCTTGAAACCGGACATGTACACCGTTTCCGCCATCTATGATGAGGATACGGAGGACGTTCTGGTTCGCGCGGGTTGCCAGATCGGCGACGCTCTGGAGCGGATTCAGAACGCGGGTCTGAGATCGCTGCGTGTCATCAGCAACGTCGGCGATCCTTTGCTGCTTAATACGCTGGCTGAGGACGGTGCCCGGTCGCACGAGGAGGCGGTGCTGAAGATCTACGGTCGGCTCCGCCCCGGAAACCCGCCGCAGCTTGACAAGGCCAAGAAGCTCTTCACCGAGAAGTTCTATGATGAGAATCGTTACCGCCTGGGCAAAGTCGGTCGATTCCGTCTCAACCGCAAGTTCGACATCCCCGGCGACAGCGGTTCCATGACCCTCACCGTCGAGGACATGCTGCACTGCCTGAAGTACCTGCTTAAGTTGCGTACGGGCGAGGCGGCTTTTGCGGTCGACGACATTGACCACCTCGGCAACCGGCGACTGCGGACGATCGACGAACTCTGTGCCGACGAGATGCGCAAGGGCTTCCTCAAGCTGCGCCGCACCGTGCAGGAGCGTATGAGCCTGAAGGATCCCGACCAGATAGGCCGGGTGGCGGAACTGATCAACAGCAAGTCGGTTTCGTCCGCCATCGAGTTGTTCTTTGGTCGCGGCGAGCTGTCGCAGGTCGTGGACCAGACGAATCCGCTGTCGCAGTTGACCCATGAGCGGCGTCTTTCCGCGCTGGGTCCGGGTG
>JADFOB010000096.1 GCA_022563055.1 Planctomycetota bacterium | reverse complement strand
TCCGGCGGCGAGGACGCGCCGGTAACCAGTCGTCCTGCATGAACGCACGCCACCGTTGCATTCCCGCGACACTCAAATCGGGCTGGACGCCGGTCAACGGCACTCGGCGCCGACGGCGTTGGCCGGTGTTCGTGGCGCGAGGCAACCTCATCGGCACAGGGAACCGTTGGGCGGGTACGCGTCGCGTCGACGGTCTCCGAGCTGCACCGAGTACATACCGCTTCCCACAGGCTAAGCAGCTCGGCATCGAACTGCTTGTCGACCTGCGTCTTCATGATGCGGTTCGCCTCGTCCGGTTCCACGGGCAAGCGGTAGCTGCGGCGACCGATCATGGCGTGGAACGAGTCCACAATCGACAGAACCTTGGTTGCGGGGAGTAGGTGCGAGTCGGGCAGGCCCAGCGGATAGCCGCGACCATCAACCCGCTCGTGGTGCTGCAGGATCATCTGTCGCGTTTCCGGCGTCACGTGAGGATCATCCCCGATCAGCCGCACCGACTCGATCGGGTGCTGTTGAACCAGCTTTGCCTCTTCTCGCGTCAGCGGTGTCGCCTTGTTGAGCAGTTCGCTTGGGATCGACAGTTTGCCGAGGTCGTGCAGCATTCCGGCCACGCCCAGCGATCTGAGCATCTCCTGGTCCGCTCCGAACACTTCCGCGCCCAGCAGGATCGCCAACGCGGACACGATGAACATGTGGCTTGCCGTCGATCGCTCGTGACCCGCCATGTCGAGAAGATGGGACGCGATCGCCGTGTCGGTCAACACGCTGTCGATCATCGTGTTCACGATATTGGTTGTTCGGATCAGGCCCTCGGGTGTGACCGATTCCTGGATCAACTGACGGGCGATGGACTGTCCGGCCGTGTGGACGATCTCCGCCTTCTGCGCGGGCGCGATCCCCGGGTTCGCGAGGATCTGCCCCAGTTGGGATTCCAGAGCCTGCTCGCAAGCGTGGAAATCCTTGGCACCGACGTACAGGTAGTGCACGCCGTTTTCCGCCATTCGATCAAAATCGGGCAATGAAATGTTCGAACCGGCTTTGCGGTAGAGCACGGGGGCGTTGTCGGACGACCGCGGAAGATAGACCTCGAATTGCGCAAGCCCCTCGCCGACCAGCGCCCGTATGGCCGAAGTGGGGATCTGTGTAAGACCTGCTATATCTGGCATCGCCGCGCGTCCCTTGGCCTCGGTTTCCCGATGTCCATACTGTCAGTATCAAATACGTTTGCCGTATGCGGGAACGGGAAGATGGTGGAACGAGGTGGAATCCAGAGCGGACCGATAAGACGCCCCGCGATCGAGTGAATCAGAACTTGCGGGACGGCCCCTCTTCACAAGAATGTGAATCGGGTCCGGTAAGTGAATCGCCCGACACAGCGGTCAGCAGCGCTTGCCCCTCGCGCGTGTACTCGGCCACGTCGCAGAGGGTCTGCCAAGTCGCACTGGCGCGGTCGAGCAGACCCATGTTCGCGAGCGCAAGGGCGAGGTTGGCGACATAATCCACCTTGTTGGGAACCTTGGCGGTCGCCTCTTCAAACCGGTCGAGCGCCAGAGCGAACTCACCACGGTCGGCGAAGATCAGCCCGAGCTGGTAGTGAAGGTCGATTGCGTTGGGATCCAGTTGCAACGTGCGTTCGAATGCCTCGATCGCCTCGTCGAGCCTGCCCGATTCTCTCAGAGCGAGACCGAGCTTCGTGCCCGCCTTGGTGTATTCGGGGTTGATCTTGAGCGCCTCACGAAAAGCCTCAATCGACCCCGATAGATCGCCCTGATGGCGAAGCAACAAGCCAAGGCGGTAATGGAGGTCGGCGTGATGCGGGTGTGCGCGAAGAGCGGTACGCACGTTCTCCCGTTGTGTGTCAATCAGGTCAACGACATCATTGTCCAGCGGACCACCGGGTCGCGCCGCCACGGTGGGCGGAGAGAGATATCGGTGAACCTGGTGCGCCGCTGACGCCATGAGCTGAAGCCGCGCCGTTTCACCAAACAGCAACGTGCTGTTTGGCTCGATGTCGGAAGCCATGCCAAAGCTTTCCTGGGCGTCATCGCTCCTGCCCATCGCCAGTTGGGTTACGCCGAGTCCGACATACGCTGTGAGAATGCGGTCGTTGAGCTCGAGCGCCCGGTTGAACGCCTGGGCGGCCTCCACGTGTTCGCCGAGGCGTAAGCGAACCGTCCCCATCTTGATGATCGCCTCGATGTACTCGGGGTTGATCTCGACTGCTTTGGTATAGGCAGCCAGCGTCTGCGCATCTCTTCCGGTCTTCCGGTAGATATCCCCCAACCGAAGGTGGCTGTCCGCGCATTCGGGGTGCTGTTGGATAAGGAGCTGGAGCTTCTCGATCGCCTCGTGGTACTGTCCGGCTTCCACCAGCGCCGTCACCAGATCGTCCTGCGCCTCCCAGTTCTCCGGGTCGATCGCCAGAGCAAACTGATAGCGGTGCGTCGCCTCGCCGTACCGCTCGGCGCGGAACAACAGGTTGGCCAGCGTCAACGAAGCTTCCATATCATCCGGTTGACAGGCGCACAGATACTCATAGTGCGTGATGGCCATCTCCAGATCGTCACGCAGAAGATAGATCGCGGCGAGCCGCTCTTGGGCGTTTCGCAGTTGTGGCGCGATGTCGATCGCCGATTCGTAGGCGTCAATGGCGTCGTCGCTGTCACCCAGCTTCTCGCGGCAGAACCCCAACGCGAAGAAGTTGGCGGCATCATCCGGGTTCTGCTGGGAAGCAGCTTCGAGCTCCTCGACAGCCGCCCGCGTCAACCCCAGCTCATCCAACGCACAGGCAAGCCCGATCCTGGACGCGCGGTCCGTCGCATCGAGCTTGCGTGCTCGCTCAAACGCCTGCCGGGCCTTCCCATACCGCCCTTGGGCAAGCATTCTGATCCCGAGACGTCGGTGCGCCTCCGCACTATTGGGAGCCTCCGTAACACGTGCTTCGAGCGTGCCCGTGGCGACCCGATCGTCATCCTGAAGCATGCCGCGAAAGGCCGCCGCCAGCTCTCCCAGGAGGCCGCGCCCGAGTATCTCCAGAAGATGCCCCATAGGTGATGGACCGCCTTAATGCGTGTTCGAGAAGCTGTCAGCTATCAGCCAGAGGCTTACAACCGGCGACGTTCAGAAAAAACGTGGTGCGTCATCGCTCTCCCGGCGACGCGCGCGCGACATCAACTCACATTCCGGCTGACAGCTGATAGCTGACGGCTGACGGCTCAACGTGGTTCCGCACACCGTTTCCACAGGGTGCATGAGCTTATTAGACACCCTCTTAGACCGGAAGCTCTTCGAGCGCCTTTTGGGCCGGCTCGAAGCGTTGATCGATCGAAAGTGCACGACGATAGGCACTTCGAGCCCGTTGGAGCTGCCCCTCCGCGCGATAGAGGTTGCCCAACAGGTAATGCACGTCCGCGTAGTCCGCCCCGGCGGCGACAGCCTGCTCGAGCCGGGCGGTCGCATCGGCGCTGCGATCCGTGTCGCTGTACAGCTTGCCCAGCTCAATAAGGGCTCGCGTGGACTTCGGGTCGATCCGAACGGCTTGTTCGTTTTGCTCGATGGCTGCCTCGTGACGTCCCAGACGCCCAAGAACGCGACCGCAGTGGTAACGCAACTCCGCGTGTTCGGGTTGTCGCTCCAACGCCAGTTCCAACGTCGCCAGGAGCATGGCGAACACCTCCTCGTCGACATCTCCCACGGAAATGGAAAGGAAGGCATCAACGAAGTCCGGTTCGCGTTCGATCACCCGTGACAGCTCGGCGATCCCTCGGCGGTCGGCCCACGGCTCTTGGGCCGGCATGGCCGCACGGAGGTCGAAACTCTGCCCGCGCTGGTGGGCGACCTTCGCCGCTTGCGCGAGTAACAGACCGATCCGCGCGTCATGGCGCCGCCGTGCTTGAGCGCGACGGAGGTATTCGACCGCCTCGGTTGGCGCATTACGCACGCCGCAACACATCGCCAGGGAAACGAGCGCCTCGGTATGATCGCGGTCAAGCGAGATCGCCTGCGTAAAGCGGAGTTCCGCCTCATCGTATCGCTCGAGCGACGCTACCAGCGTCCCCAACTGAAAATGAAGCTCCGCGCACTCGGGATCCGCTTGGATGCCGTCCCGTAAGCATTGCAGCGCAGGCTCACACCGCCCGGCCGCCCAAAGCGCCAGGGCACGGCGAATCCCAATGGCAGCCGATCCGGGCGTCGCGTTGGCGGCCTTCTCAAACTGCGCCGCAGCCGAACCCGGATCCCCCTGAGCGAGCAGACAGGCAGCCACGTACGACGGGAGCGATCGGGAATCGCAACCCGACTCGACCGCCCGTGAGAATGCCTTGACAGCCTCATCCGGCCGATCCGCATTAAGCAGACAGATACCGCGACGGAGATCCTGGGCGGCCCGATAGTACGCACCGATCCGCCCGATAAGCTCCGCTCTCATGCGGGACTGGTCCATCACCGCGTCGTTGGGGGTCGGCGTAGCCATCGTTCTCTCACTCGTAATCCAGGGTTGCACGCTCCATGGATATATCGGCGGTCCACACAAACGCATCCAGCAGCGCCGGCGGAAGGTCTTGTGATGGTTCACCCGAGGCCGCATCAAGCCTGGGAGCCAAAAACCCGTGTGCCATGCCACGTTTTCGGACCTGAAGCTGGACAAACGCACCCCGCGATTCTACGCTTCGCCGCAACTGATTCCTCGGGGACCGCCCGGATATGCTGGTCAACGCGCTGCTCGAATCCAACCAACGTACGCCCAAGAAGCTGGCCGTTGACGATGGCGTTCGGTCCCTCACCTATCGACGGCTCACACTCTTGGCAGCCGTCATGCGTTCGATCGCGCTGCGCGAGACGCGTCTGGACAAGGTCGGGATCATGCTCCCCGCGTCGGCTGCCTTTCCCGGCACGTTGTTCGGAACGCTGTGGGCATCAAAGATCGCCGTCCCGCTCAACTTCCTCCTTAGCGCGGAGGAGCTAGCCGCGGTTGTCACGGACGCCGGGCTCGACCTGGTTCTGACCATTCGGCACTTCCGCGACCTGGCGGACAAACTGCCCGTGCGAACGCTCTACCTCGAGGATCTCGCGCTCAAACGTAACATCCTCTTGGCCATGTTCAGACGCCTACCGCCGCCGCCACAGGTCGAGCCCGATGCGACGGCTGTATTGCTCTACACCTCCGGAACGATGGCCGAACCCAAAGGGGTCGAGCTAACCTACGCCAACCTTCACCGTAACTGCCTGGATACCATCCACACACTCGAGATTGACGCGAAGCACGTTTTTCTCAACGTCCTGCCGCCGTTCCATGTGTTCGGCTTGACGTGCTTGTCTCTTGTCCCCGTCTTCCTCGGGTCGACTGTCTATGCCATGCCTCGTTTTAGCCCGTTGGGTCTGGTCAAGACGGTCGAAGCGAAAGGGATCACTATGATGATGGCGATCCCCAGCATGTATGCGGCTGTCTTGAAGACCAAGTCGGCGCGGGCCGATTCGTTTCGCTCGCTCTATATGGCTGTCAGCGGCGGCGAGCCCTTGCCGGACCGCGTTCGACGCGGGTTCTTCGATCGCTTCGGCGTGACTCTGCTGGAAGGCTACGGCCTCACGGAAACGTCACCCGTCGTGTGCGCCAACTCCGTGAGCGCTTCTCGGGAGCGAACGGTCGGTCGGGCCATTCGGAACGTGAAGCTGCGCATCGTCTCGCCGGAAGGCCCGGACGCTCCGACCGGACAGTGCGGTGAGATTCTGGTGAAAGGGCCCGGTGTGATGAAGGGCTACTACCGGAAACCGGATGAAACGCGCAGCGTCATTGACCCCGACGGATGGTTTCACACGGGTGATCTGGGCACGTTGGACACGGACGGTTTTCTTACGATCACCGGACGAAAGAAGGAGATGCTCATCATCGGCGGCGAGAATGTCTTCCGGCGCGAGATCTAGGCCG
>JADFOB010000095.1 GCA_022563055.1 Planctomycetota bacterium | reverse complement strand
CTCCCGCAGTCGCTTGAGGTTGGCCTGCGCCTGGGCCAGCTCATGGCGGCGTATGTCAAGCCCCGCGCGCGCCTTCTTGCGAATGGTCATGGTATCGAGCAGTTCCAGGTGTGAGGTGGCGTGGGATTCGGAAAGACGTTTCTGTCGTTCGCAGTCACGCTCCGCCTTCTCGACGTCCGCATCAGCCTGGATGATTGCCGCCGCAAGCTGTGCGATTCGCTCGACCGCCGATTCGACATCCGCCCGCAAGTGCTTGTCATCCAGGCGGCACAACAGATCGCCCTTCTTCACCATGTCGCCCTCCTCGACCAGCATTTCCTCGATCTTGGCGAAGATCTCCGAGCTGATGTCGACGTCGAGCACCGCTTCCACGTCGCCGGGCGCCTGCGCAAGACGGATGATGTCGCCGCGCTGGGGCTTGGCGACGTTGACCTTCAGAGCCACCTCATCGGCGACATGAAGAAGCGGCTTGCCGTCCGACTTGCGACGCAACGTACCGAGTGCGAAGACGCCGGCGCTGATGGCGATCAAAACCAGTAGTGCAATAACGCCTTTCATCCCAATGACTCCATCGTTCTTTCGATCATCCCGGTATTCCGTCCGTCTTGATTCTGCGAGTTACGCAGAACGTCAATGTGTGCCACTGCTCTTGAGCAGTGCGGACGTCGAGTTCCAGACGGACACTGCTCAACAGCCCCGGCGCGCCGGGGGCACCCATCGCAATCTCCGCGCAACCCATCGACTCACGAGTGTCAGAGCAGTAGCTGGGCGTACTCGATGCCGACCCGTACGCCGAATGCGACAAGACCCAGCAGACTACACGATACAATCGCCATGCGCCGCGTCAGTTGCCGCGTGACGATAAGGCCCAGCGCCATCAACACCCAGAACCAGATCCGAAACGGCTCGACCGCCGCCCAGACCGTCGGTTGACCCGGTGTGCCCAGCAGAGCGAGGCTCGTGCCCACCTCCGTCGTCCGGTAGTAGAACATCATGGCCAATCCGATGGCGTAGCCAATGACTTCGAGGAACGCGGCGTAGACGCAAATCGACATCAGCGTCTGGTATTCCGGCTTGCGTCCCGTGAGTGCGACGATCGCATAGAGCACCGACGCGATCAGAAGAAACGAGGCGAGGAAGTATACCGGTGCCACCACGATCACCATTAACCGGGTGATAAGCCTGTTGAACTCGCCGTCCTTCTCCACTTCCACCATGGCTTCGCGCCGCCGTGTCCGGTCCACCAGGTTCCCCAGCGTCTTCTCCACTTGAGCCTTAGCCGCCAGTGTCTGTCGCTCGACCACGGCGTCGATCAGCCCGGTCTGCACCTTGGCGTAACCGATCAAAATGACCAAACCGAGCAGCAGCACGAGCGCCCACCCGTAGGCGCCCGTGTCCTCGACGCGAGCGAAGACGGATCGCGGCGCGGTCACCACCAGCGCTACGTCCCGCAGACCGACCGGACGGCGAACGCACAGGCCATCCGCTTCCTCAGCGGTCGTCTCTATTCCCGCGTTCACTTGATCCACCATGCCGACAACCATCGCCGGTCGCTTCCGCACATACGCAGCTACAGTGGGCTTCGACGCTTCCGAAAGACACCGAACGCTCGCGCCTCCATTATAAACGATGTTTCGGATAGTGACCCCATATAAACGATGTTTCGGATAGTGACCCCGTTTATTGCTCGCCTGGGACGGTTTTCCACGTTCGCCGACAATATTAGACGCCCCAAGCGAATACCTGTTTGGCCGGATATCTCACCGCGGAGCGCGCAGAGATCGCGGAGACGGAAAGAGAAGCAGGGATCGCCGCCAACGAACGAGCGTTCACCAGGATATAGTGTGTTTAGGAATCTGTCAGCTATCAGCCATCAGCCAGAGGGTTACAACCTGTGAGGCTCCGAACCAACACGGAGTGTCATCTCTTTCCCGGCGACGCGCTACGTGGCATCAACCCATCATTCCGGCTGATCGCTGACGGTTGATGGCTCTCCGCGCTCTTGGCGGTGTGAGAAATGTGGGGTTGCGACCGCTTGCACGCGAGCGGTCGGAAACGATGTTGATCTTCGGGGCGGTGGGCGTACACTCGTGGCAGGCTCTACCGGCATTAACCCCGCAGCGCGGAGCATCGACCACGGAGATGTCGCGGAATGATGCACGGTCCTAATTAAAAACAGGAGTTGATCGTGATTGGGATGAACTCGACCCAACGGCGCATGGGGTATTTTCGCCGGCGTGTCTGCTTCGCGCTGATGCTCGGCATTGTCGGATCCGCGGGATCATGGCTCTTGTGGCCGGTCGCCGCGCGTGGCCAGGACAGCAACGCCCAACCGGATAACCACACGACGATTGTCGCCGCCGACGCGCCGCAAGACAGTGGCACCGACTCCGCCGAATCCACCGCATCGCCTACACCGAAGAATCCCAAGGATTACGACCTCTGGGTCTTGCTGCCCGCCGCTATTGCCATCCTGCTTGCCATCTTCACCAGGCAGGTCGTGCCCGCGCTGGTCGTGGGCATCCTGGCCGGTGCTTACATGATGGTGCCGTGTCTGGAAGCCGGCACCGTCTACACGGACAGCAACGTCATCATCGGGGGTTTTCGACTCGCGTGCGAAAAGTATCTCATAGGCGCCGTTTTGGATCCGGGTTACGGCTACGCCCACCTCAAGATCATGTTCTTCACACTAATGATCGGCTTTATGGTTGGTGTCATTGGCCGCAACGGCGGAACCGCCGGTTTGGTGAAACTGGTAGCTGGTGATACCGACTCGCCCCGTCGCGGCGCCTTGACGGCCTGGTTCGCCGGTTTGGTCGTCTTCTTTGACGACTACGCCAACACGATGATCGTCGGTCCGACCATGCGATCGGTCTTCGATCGGTTGAAGATCTCTCGCGCCAAGCTCGCTTACATCGTCGACTCGACAGCGGCGCCTGTGGCGTCGCTGGCGTTGATCGGTACGTGGGTCGGCGCGGAAATGGGGTACATCGGGGAAGGGTTGGATCAACTCGGGGATGCCCGACCCGAGTTCCTGGCGGGTGTCGAACCGATGACCGCTTTTGTCCACAGTCTCGCCTACCGTTTCTATCCCATTCTTGCGCTGGTACTCGTGTTCTGGGTTTCCCTGACCGGGCGGGACTTCGGTCCCATGAAGCGGGCACAGACCCTTGCCCTGGCGGGTGAGGAGGAACGACCTTACGAAGTGGCCCCGCGCACCGATGAAGAAGAACCGACACCGCGCTGGTGGCTGGGCTTGGTCCCCGTTCTGGTGTTGATCGGCGTCACCGTGGGTGTTCTGGTGGGCACCGGGCTCGCCGCGACCGGCGAGGCGTCCTCCGCCGCTGACGGTACCGCTTGGTGGCAACGGGCGTCCGACATCCTCAGCGATGCCGACTCCTTCATCGCCATCTTCTACGGCGCGGTGCTGGCAGCCATCAGTGCCGTCGTTCTGACACTGCTCACCCGTGCGTGCAATACGAAAGACGCGGTTGACGCCGGGCTTGACGGAATGGCCCGCATGTTTCCCGCCATCGTGATTCTCATCCTCGCCTGGGCACTCTCTCAGGTCGAGCAGGATCTGATGCTCGGAGCGATCGTGTCCGACCATCTACAGGCCGCCGAGTTCCCGGCGGAGTGGATGCCTCTTGCCATCTTCCTGGCCGCTGCGGGCATCTCCTTCGCAACCGGTACTTCGTGGGCCACCATGGGAATCCTCTGCCCCATTACGGTTACGATCACAGCGGGCCTTGCCGCGGAACTGCCGGCGGACGAAGCGCTTGAACTCTTCTACGCGGCGGTTGGAAGCGTCCTGGCAGGTTCGATCTTCGGCGACCACTGCTCGCCCATCAGCGATACCACCGTTCTCTCCTCGGTGGCAGCCGGGTGCCGACACGAGAGCCACGTCTGGACACAGATGCCCTACGCTCTGGTGACCGCCGTCGTCGCGATGGGCGTGGGCGAAATCCTATGCGGCGTCTACGATCAGCCATGGTACTACGGTTGGGGCGCCGGTACCGTCATTCTGCTCCTGGTCGTTCTGATCGTCGGCCGGCGGCCCAAACCGTTGCCGCCACCGACACTGCCGTCCGCCCTGTCCACTTGGCCATCGCCCAGGACTTCCGACGACGGATAACAGTCGGTTAAGACATGGAACGGATCGCTGACCTGCCCCGTGGTGGGCGTAGGAGGCTGATATTCCGTACCGCGACCGTCAGGGAGCGACCATCGCGACGCCGGAACCGGTGAAACCCCGCGCTTACGCTTGGGGCTCCGATGAGTGCCGCCGGAAGTGTCACGGACCCACCCTGGGGGACTTGTATTCGCTACAGCTTTCACGACGGCGGACGATTCCTACGCCAGGTACGCCCGCGACTGGACAACCGTCGGACGCAACTCATTCCAAAGCCCTGATGGCGACGTACGCACCTACTTGAAGCCCGGCGAGCTTCCCACGCTGTTTCGCAACTACGACGTACTACATCACTGGGAGGGAATAGGGCCGGAGCACCGCCACGGCGACGGACCACTGCACCGCCATGTCTCGGTCGAAGTCGTCATGCGACGGAGTTCTAATGGGATCGAGCCGGACCGCTGTAGGCGAGTTGATAGGCGCTGACGTCCGCCAGGTCGACGTCCCCGTCGGAATCGTAATCGTGCTGCCCGCACACGGCTTCGACGAGTTCGCGCGGCCCCGCAAGGCACTGAGCCAGGCTTGCCGTTCGGGAGTCTTGGGGAGGGTTCGCCAGAGCCGCTGCCACCTGCACTCGATGGCGGACGGCTCCGAGTTCGGCCATGAACATCCAGCTACCCACGCCCACAGCCAGCACGACGGCCGCCGCCAACGGGGCAAGAAACAACGCCAGCCTACGCCCGGCAAGCGGAACCAGACCGCTCACGAGCGTCGAGGTGTCTACGCGCGTGTGCCCGAAGACGCCGGCCTGCTCGGCTGCGCGCAGCTCCTCGAGCGACCCCTCGATCGGGTCGAACTGCGTCGTATCATGTTGCTCGTCGCCGCTCATCATCCGTCCTTCATCGCGCGTCGCCCAGCGCGCACATTATGGTCTACCGATACATGGGTCGCTGGATTCGGTCTCCGGCGCGAGCACTTCCCCCGTTTTTCCCGCAACGCAGCGGCGAAGCCGGTCCAGCACACGTTTCCAGCGGGACCGTAGCGTTGACTCCTGCATTCCCAGCGTAGCGGCAGCGTCCTTCCAGCGTCGTTCCGTAATCGCCTCCAGCTCGCCCGCCAGTCGGCGGTCATCCGGCTCGAGCTCCGCGACGCACGCCCGCAGCGTCTCCAACTCCTCCATCCGTGAGATCAGATCGAGCGGGCTATCCGTTGACGCTTCAATTTCAATACCGTATGTCTCATCGTCTCCGGCGAGCGATGCGTGTCGAGGCGGCGCGCCGCGTAATGCGCTGATGCACTTGTTCCGCGCGATTCGGACCAGGTAGCTCTTGAGCGACTTCGGGAGGTTCTTGGGGTTACGATGCAGCGACCGCACGAGACCGGTCCAGGTGTCCGAGGCGATCGTGCTCAGCCAAGCCGGGTCTTGTACGCAGCGTGACCGCGACATGCGAAAAACGGTGTACCGGACGAGGCGATCATGCCGGTCCATCAGCTTGACCAGCGCAGCCTCGTCACCGCCGAGCAGGCCGGCTATGAGGAACTCATCGCTGGGATCGCATGTCGGAGCCGGTATTGAAGGCGACTCCGTCGCTAATGGTCTCGGCATGTTGTTTAGTATCCGCGACCTCTGGGCAGGGTCAAACCGGTCCGCGCACGTGACACTTTCGGCGGCGGTGGAATCGTGGTTGCAGGACTCGGTAGCGTGGTGCCGCAAACTCTGTAGCGTCGGCCCCCTGTGGCCGACGTAGAGCGCCGAGGCGTGTACGAACTTCTACGGCCGCCACAGGGGGCGGCCGCTACAGGAGGCTGCCGCTACACCACGACGCAGACCGCTCTTAGT
>JADFOB010000094.1 GCA_022563055.1 Planctomycetota bacterium | reverse complement strand
AGTGTTATGCGTAGGCGTAGAAGTAGCACTGCGGGCACCTGCTGCCGCTTGTCCGAGCCGCGAGCGCAAGCGACCGGTCCTTTGGGAACACCCCGCGCTCGCGCTTGGGGCTCGGATCGGTGGCGCAGGATCCCGCACGGCGATTAAAACCCACGGTCCACCCGCCCATGGTACGGGTATGGAATCCCTCGCAACACCGTGACTGTCAAGAAGAAAGTCCTTTTCCTTTGCACGGGCAACTCGTGCCGCTCGCAAATGTGCGAGGCTATCCTGCGTCAGCTCGGCCCGGATCGGTTCGAATCGCTCAGCGCGGGCTCTGATCCTGCGGGTTTTGTGCATCCCCTGGCGATCGAGGCGATGCGGCGACTCGGCGTGCCGATGGTCGATCATATCTCCAAGAGCTGGGACGAGTTCGCCGGAGCCGCCGTCGACGCGGTCATCACAGTCTGCGACGCGGCCGCCGGCAAAGCCTGTCCCGCCTGGCCTCAAAGCGCCGTCACCGCGCATTGGCCCGTGCCCGATCCCTCGTATCACGCGGGAACCGAGGAGGATCGGATCGAGTTTGCCGTTCGCGTGGCAGAGCGCCTCCGCGTGAAGATTCAGGCGCTGGTGAACCTCGACTGGTTGCTGGACCCGGTTGAACTCAAGGCACGGCTCGATTTCCTCGGTGAGATTTGATGTGGATGCCGTAGCGATAAACGACGGAGACGACGAGCGTTTCATGCAGGCTGCGCTGATCGAGGCGCAGGCTGCCCTCGAGGAGGGCGAAGTTCCCGTCGGCGCGGTGGTCGTGCGCGGCGGGCGCATCATCGGTCGGGGTCACAACCAGCGCGAGCGGCTCAAGGATCCGACAGCCCACGCTGAGATGCTCGCGCTCACGGCTGCGTCAACCTTCGTGGGCGATTGGCGGCTGGAGGAGTGTACGCTCTACGTCACGCTCGAACCCTGTGCGATGTGCGCCGGCGCGATCGTGCTCGCGCGCATCTCGCGTTTGGTCTTTGGGACGGCGGATCCCAAGGCCGGTGCGTGCGGATCGCTTTACACCATTGCGACCGATGACCGGCTCAACCACAAGGTCACGCTGGGCGAGCCGAGGTGTACGGGGCAGTGCGCCGCCCTGCTCACCGACTTCTTCGCCGCGCAGCGGGCGCTGGGGAAGAAGTAGGCAAGCATCGTAGCAACGCCGACGGGTAGCGCGGGTGCCCCATCCTTCTCCGTAGGCGAAGAGTGGGGGACGGATGAGTGATGGTGCGTCGCGCAATGTGTCGGTCCCCCACCTTTTGCGTTGCATGGGGCGCTGGCGAGCTGCCAAAGCACGGTCTTGCAACGCAAAGGATGGGGCACCCGCATCCTACGTCCGCCACGGGGGGCGGACGCTACGTAGTCACGGTGGACGCTACATCATCATGAACGTGCCTTACCCACCGAGCAGGCTTAGGACGTTCTGGGACTGCGCGTTGGCGATCGCCAGAATACTAGTTCCCGCCTGCACGAGGATCTGCGCCCGCGTCAGTTCCGAGGTTTCCTTGGCGAAATCGGTGTCTCGAATGACAGCCTGCGCCGACGTCAGGTTCTCGGATGTAATCTGCAACTGGCTGATGTTGGGTCGCAGCGAGTTTCGTTCAAACGCGCCCAAGCGTCCGCGCAGGACCGACACCTCCGTAATCACTTCGTTGATGACTTTCTGCGCCTGGAGGAACTTTTCGTTACGCAGCGAGAAGCGCTGGCCGCTCTTGAGTTCCGAGAGGAATCCCACGATGGCATTGCCCAGCTTGTTCGCCTGGATGCTCGAGACGCCGATGTTCACCTGAAGGTTCGTGTTGACCTGCGGACCGAGTTGGAACAAGGCGCCGCCGCCGATAATCTCGAAGTTGGACGTCCCGATGGCCGAGGCGCCGAAAGTCTCGGATAGAATCACTTGGACCTTCAGATCCGATTGCTGGATCGTGAGTGTGAGCCCGTCGGCGGTCGTGGAGACGCCGTTGATCGTGGCAACGGCATCGCGCCCCGTCGTCCGGTTTACGGTGGAACCGTCCCGGCGGGTGACGGGGAAGTCCGCGTCGCTGGTAAGCCCGGTGATACTCAGGAACGCACGGCTTCCATACTCGATGGTGTTGAAAACCACGTTGGAGGAGGCTCCCGTGGTCGAAGCCGTGATGCCCGTCGAGTCTGTCTGGGCGTTGATCGCCGTGACGATGTCGTTGCTGGTCGCGCTGGCGGGGAAGGTAAGCGTGATGATTCCGTCTGGTCCGGCGATGTCCACCGTCGCGGCCGTGGCGAGCACGCCCGTCATCGCAAAGGTGAGCTGACCCTGCTGGGCGGAAGTCGAAACTTTGACCTCTACCGGGACGCTTGAACGAGATCCGAACTTGGCGCCCAGGACGTTCACATCGGCCAGCGCGGTTCGCGTGATGCCACTGGTGATGTAGTCCAACCCGCCATTGAGCAGCTTGCGACCGGCGAAGTTGGTGGTGTTGGCGATACGCGTGATCGAGTCAATCGCGTCATCCATCTGAAGCTGGTTGGCGGCGATCTCGTCGTCCGAGAAGGCACCGCTGTTGGCAGCCTCGATCACCAACGCCTGGATGTCACTCAGGAGCGCCGCCACTTCATTGAGCGCGCCTTCGGTCGTCGCTATGACGTTGATGGCTCGCGCCGAGTTGTCGATCGCCTGATCGACCGCGGCGATCTCCGCGCGCAATCGCTCGGACACAATGAGTCCAGCCGGGTCGTCCGCACCGCGGTTGATCCTGAGCCCGCTCGAGAGGCGTTCCAAGGAGAGGGACAGGGCTCGCTGCGAGACAATCAGGTGACGCTGCGCGGTGAGCGATGCGACGTTACTGTTGATCCGTGACATGAGCAATCCTCCCTGATTACTCCGGTTGTTCTATCCTGAACGCCACCGAGGCGTTCACCAAACGTTCCTGCCGTCATCGACGTGCCCGGTCCGCCCGGGGCTCCGCGCCGATGCCATTCGATCTACTTCGCCTCTTTCCGGCGATTCTCTTTCCTCGCGGTCTTTTGCCCAATACCGGGCACGTCGCGCGGAGCGAGCTTCGCAGCCTCTTCGTTCTCGCGCTTGATGGCGTCGTACACTTCCTTGCGATGGACTTGAATGTGCCTTGGCGCGGTGATCCCCAGGCGTACCTTGTCGCCTCGAATGTCGACAATGGTAATCTCCACGTCGTCGCCGATCATAATCGTCTGATCGCGTTGTCTGGATAGCACCAACATAATCGGGCTCCTCCCTTAACCTTGCCGACGAGACTTTGGACCGTGCTGCGTCCCGCCCGACTACGGTGGACTGCCTCGCTCCTCGAGGTCAATCGCGGTTGCTTGCGCGTGGCCGAACTCGAACGGTGCCTCAACGGTGCTTCGAACCTGTCATCCACTTGGGCGGGCGTTACCCGCGTCCCTGTTGTATTGTAGCCGCGAACCACCCGTGGTGACCAGACTCCCGCTATGCCGTTTTGCCCATGGTCTCGGCACCCGCAATCCGCATCAAGGGATGGCGCGTCGAATATCGCTTATCACTCAGCACCAACTGCCTCGCGCCGCGATTCTTGACATTGACCACGAGCGGACCCTGGAAATTGCCCGTTAGGAGATCCCCGACCTTGTTCACGATAATGAACACCTGGGCGTCATCGGGGCTGTCCACACCGATCGCCTGGAGCTCCTCCTTTTTGACCGGCACCTGATAGTCCGCGACGAAAAGGCGCGGATCGCAGACGACAAAGGCCAGTTCCTCCGTGTCGACGGACTGAAGCCAGTAAAACCCGCTTCCCTCCCCCGTTTGTACGAGCGCGTAGCGCTGCTGTTTCGGGAATCCGAGGATTCCATCCTCGAACACAATCAAGCGATCTTGATCCACTTCCAACTGCCCGAAGCGCGACGTCCTGATTATCATCGCGTATCTCCCATCACGTGTCCTTGCACACCTTGTTTCCACGAAACACGGCGACCGACCGGCGGTCGCCAACTCTTGACTCTCACTACCGGAGGAAGTCCAGCAGCGAGAGGTTGAACAAAACCGAACTCGTCTGAAGGCTTGCCTGGAGCTGGATCTGGGCGGCCTGCATCCGTGTGGCGGCCTCGGCAAAGTCCAGGCCCTGAACCTCGGACAAGAAAATCTCCGTGGTGCGCGCCGCATCCTGGGTCTGCTGCAACTTCCCACGCATCGCCTGCGCGCGAGCCCCCACCACGCCGTGAACGCGCGAGAGCTCCGGCGTGAACCGATCCAGCCGCGCAGCAGCGGCGGCAATCCCCAACGTGTCGTCCCGCCGCAGGGCAAGCTCCAAATCCACCAGGGCACCCAGAACGCCTTCGGTACGCGTCGGGTTGGTATCGTCTCCGATGAGGTCCGTACCGCCCGGAACCGTTTGGAGGAGTCCCAAATCACTCGGCGCCGTCGACGCATTCAGATTCGTGACCGACAGCTCGCCTCCCCCACCGGTTCCGTCGACGATTCGAATGCCGTTGCCGACCTCCGCGAACGATGCCGTCACATTCACACCGGCATCGGTCGCCGCCGTATTCATCAGATCGATGACATCGCCGATCGTCAGCGCCCCATCCAGGTTGACGTCGACGGTCGAGCCGTCCGAAGCGGTAATCCGAAGATCGTCCTCGCCCTCTCGCGTCTCGAACCCGAGCCCGAAGTTGAGCGAGCCCAGCGACGTGGCTGTATCGAGCGTCCGAATCCCCAGATCGGCTGCCGTTGTTCCGCCGTTCTCGCCAATGGTCAGCGAGGTTCCCGAAACCTGGTTAAAGACGTCGATCCCCGTTCCGCTGTCGTTGACGCGTGCGAGGACGGAGACGCCGGCGTTGTTAATCGTGTTGATAATGTCCTGGACGGTCGTGGCTGCGCTGAGATCGATCGTGGCGGTGCGCGTGCCGTTGGTAATGATGAAACCGTTGTCCAGGTCGATTCCGGCTCCGCGGGCCAGCTCTTCCACGGGCGTGATGCGTGTAAGTCGCGGCGCGAGCGGATCCCCGATGATCGGCGCGCTCGTCGGTGTATTCGTCAGAATTCCGAGTTTTGATGCCACCTGTCCCGCGCTGGTGTCGCTGATCGATACGTCGGATGTGCCCGGCGTGATTTCGATTCCGCTTACGCCCAGCGAAGCTGTGAGCGACGCTCCTGCCTCGGTGGCTGCCGTGTTGATAATGTTCACGACGTCGCCGATTGTGTCGGCGTCATTCAGATCGACGTTGAAGGCACCGGCGCCGTTGATTTCGTTGAAGACGAGGACGCCGGCGAGGAACGCATCGCCTTGTGCGGAGCCCAGATCGCTCAGGCGGATCGAGGAAGTCAACGCCGGCGTCAGGTCCGCATCCGAGGCGATCCGAGCGGACAGGGCTCCGAACAGGATGTTGCCGGGAACGTTCGTGGCCACGGTCAGATCCTCGCCGACTCTCGTCGTCAGATCGCCGGTGTCACCCAGATAGGTAATACCACTCGGACCGTTTACAAACGGGGCGTCGGTCGTATCGCGACCGGCGAAGAGGAAACGGCCGGCGAACTGGCGATTGCCGACGACCATCAGTTGCTCTCGAATGCCCGCGATGACCTCGGCCACCGCGGAGCGCTCGTCCGGGCTCGTCAGGCTCCCCACGTTCTGGCTCGCGATCCCTTGGGCGTCGATCAGCAGGGTGTTCACCTCGGTGATCGCCACGTCGGCGGCGGCCAGAACATTGTCGGCGTGCTGTAGGTTCTGGGCGAACTGCCTCTGGAGTCCCAGGGCCAGGTTCAGATTGAGCGCACGGGCTGCACCGATCGGATCTTCGCTTGGTGTGACGAAGCGTCTTCCCGAGGCGATCCTCGCCTGGGTGGTGAAGAGCTCGACCTGGTTTCGCCGTAGCGATTCCATGACGCTCGTTAGCCGCAGGTTCTGGCTGACTCGTGAGATGTTAATCGCGTTTACCGCCATGCTACGTTCGTCCTGATATCTTCGCTTCATCGCTGACCCGCGCGGTCGACGCCGCAGGATCGTGCCTAATGACCCAACACACC
>JADFOB010000093.1 GCA_022563055.1 Planctomycetota bacterium | reverse complement strand
GGAGTGTGTCAACGCGGCGGACACGATCCGCCGCAACGGCGAGGCACTGCTGGACATCATCAACGACATTCTGGACATCTCCAAGATCGAGGCGGGTAAGCTGACGGTCGAGTGCATCGAGAGTCCCATGCTTCCCAATCTCGCCGACGTGGAAGCGCTGATGAGGGTGCGCGCGGATGCCAAGGGTCTGGCATTCGCCATCGAGTTTGTCGGCCCGGTGCCCGAGACGATCCGGACCGATTCCACGCGATTGCGACAGATTCTCATCAACCTGATCGGCAACGCCATTAAGTTCACCCAAACCGGCGGCGTGCGCGTGGTCGTGCGCCTGGTGCGGGATGAGGGGGCCGAGCCCTGCATGCAATTTGACGTCATTGATACCGGTATCGGGCTGACCGAGGCGCAGACCCAGACGATCTTTGACCCATTTACGCAGGCAGACAGCTCGACCACGCGCGATTTCGGTGGGACGGGGCTCGGGCTCACCATCAGCAGGCGACTGGCCAACCTGCTGGGCGGAGACATCACCGTAAGAAGCCGACCCGGCGAGGGAAGCCTGTTCCGCGCCACCGTCGCCACGGGGTCGCTGGATGCCGTCAAGATTCTGGACAATCCGATGGAGACGGCAGGAGCGCGCGTCGAAACACCCTCCGAACCTCCCGCGCGCGGCACAAGGCTCGACTGCCGCATCCTCGTAGCAGAGGATGGGCCGGACAACCAGGTGTTCATCTGCCATATCCTGCGGAAAGCCGGCGCCGACGTGACGTTGGTCGAGAACGGCAAGCTGGCGTTGGACGAAGCGCTGGCTGCTCGCGACCGGGGAACACCGTTCGACGTGATCCTGATGGATATGCAGATGCCGGTCCTGGACGGCTACCAGGCAACGAGCCTACTACGCCGCAAGGGATACTCGGGAACCATCATCGCCCTGACCGCCCATGCGATGCAGAGCCATCGCCAAAAATGCATCAACGCCGGTTGCGACGAGTATGCCAGCAAGCCCATCGACCGCAAGAAGTTGATCTCGCTCATCCAAGAGCATACCGCAGCCACGTCAAGCCTCGCCTAACACTCCGTTGAACGAGTAGTCCGCCCAAGGCGGACCCCGCTGTGTTAGATTGCTCCACGCAGCGGGTCCAAGCGGCCATGCCACCGGGCTTACGTCCAGTGCTCTGGAAAGCTGCTCTGGAAAGTGCCCAACGCCGATTCCGTCACGCACCCGATTCGACCTGGGCTCAAACGATCCATAACCAGTCCCGTGGAGCGAATGGGTTGGTTTGGGTACCATCACAAACGCAGGATGCCCCGTTCTGCGTGCCGCGAAGGGTGTGGGACGCACGGTTCTCCAATGCGTTTGCGGTTCGTCAAGCCGTCCCCCGCTCTTCGCCGAAGGAGAAGGAAGGGGCACCCGTGCGTGCGGGTTGGCGCGCAAACATGGTCGTGGTACTTGTGAAACACGGTACTAGCGGCCACGGCCGGCACGGACTACATCGAAAACGATTGTGCTACAGCATTGTCGGTCTTGTGTAGCGATTCGGGTGTGCACGGAGAAGCCGGAAGCCAACGACATACTACGGCCACCACGGGAGGCGGCCGCTACACAAAAACGAACTTTGTGCTCAAGGGACTGGAGAGTCGATGTCCATACAAGTCGATGTCATGCCCGCCCAAATTGGTCGCTGGGAACCCAGCGCCGAGGGACGGTTCGGACCGTTCGGAGGACGCTACGTTCCCGAAACGCTGATGGCAGCCGTCCTCGAACTCGACGAAGCCTACCGCCGAATCTGCAACGACCGTGCGTTCTGGGAGCAGCTCTACACGCTGCTGACTCAATACGTCGGTCGACCAAGCCCGCTCTACTTCGCCCAACGCCTGACACAGCGGCTGGGCGGCGCGAAGGTCTACCTCAAGCGTGAGGATCTCAATCACACCGGCGCCCACAAGATCAACAATACGCTCGGGCAGGTTCTTCTCGCCCAGCAAATGGGAAAGCGGCGAATCATCGCCGAGACGGGTGCGGGGCAGCACGGCGTCGCTACGGCCACGGCGGCGGCTTGCTGCGGACTCGAGTGCGTCGTCTACATGGGCGCCGAGGACGTACGCCGTCAAAACCTAAACGTCTTCAGGATGGAGTTGCTCGGCGCGAAGGTCATCTCCGTCGAGACGGGCCAAAAGACACTCAAGGACGCGATCAACGCCGCGATGCGCGATTGGATCGCCACGAGCGACCACACACACTACGCCATCGGCAGCGTCATGGGGCCTCATCCCTATCCCAAAATGGTCCGCGATTTTCAATCCATCGTTGGTCGGGAGACACGGGCGCAGATCCAGGAGTTGACCGGTCGCCTTCCGGATGAGGTCGTGGCTTGCGTTGGAGGCGGCAGCAACGCAGCGGGCATTTTCACGGCATTTTTGGATGATGAAGCGGTCGTGCTGACGGGCGTGGAAGCGGCTGGGCAAGGGCTCGAGCCCGGGCGGCATGCCGCGACGCTCGAGATGGGCGCACCGGGAATCCTCCACGGGATGCACACCTACGTCCTTCAAGACGACGATGGACAGACCCTTCCGGTTCACTCCGTCTCAGCCGGTCTGGATTACCCCGGAGTCGGCCCCGAGCACGCCTTCTGGAAGGAGGCGGGTCGAGTTCAATACGTCTCGGTGGATGACACCGCGGCGCTCGAAGCGTTTACGGTGTTGTGCGAAACCGAAGGCATCATCCCCGCGCTGGAATCCGCCCATGCGTTGGCCAACGTCCTGACAACCGCTCCCAAACGGGCAGCCGACGACATCGTCGTCATCAACCTGTCCGGGCGAGGAGACAAGGACGTGGTCGAGGTCGGACGTCTCTTGGGCCGCAAGACGCAGGATTAACAGCCGCCGCGCTGGGCTCTTCCATCCTCTTGGATGAGAGGTGGGACGTTGGCGAACGTGGCTTCCTGGCGGGATTCAAGCGTTCCGACGATCGTGGCGGGGTCAACAAGAACGTCGACCAGTTCAAGCCGTTGGTTACCCACACTGAACACGCCCTGAAACACCTCGATCTCAATGAAGAGGACGACCTGATCGCCGTCGCTGGTTGCGCCGCCAATGCCGACGTAGTTGGTCCCGAGGCGGTTGTGCGGACGCTCCCATCGAAGAAGATCACCTCCTCGTCGATTGCCCGCCGGACCTCGGGGTTGCCGGACAGCGACACCGGATCGCCGGAAGCGTCTGTGACAAGACAACCGGCATCCCGACCGCCGGCTCCGCTCAAAGCCCAGCGACCGGCCAGCGCCGGTGCGTTAGCCGGTGGATCGTCCTGCCCGGTTAGGCCGGGACAGCCCGAAACCAGGATGACGATTGCGGTCCATGGGAAAAGCCGCTTCATGCCCTATATCTCGGCATTTGAGCCCGGATGCATTGCCTTAAGCCCGAGCGCCAAGCCCACCGTAATCCGAACGCGCGTCTGGCGCCATCGGATTGACCGTAGAGGCAAAAGGCAGCAAGCAGAAGGCAAGAGTCGCGACCTTTGTTGCCTCCTTGCCTCTTGCCTTTCTCTCCTCGCTGTGTCTCGGTTCCAGCGGACCCTATGCTGGACGCGACCTCGGGCGTGGGTACCATGCGAGGCGGCTGGTTGCGAGCGAAAAACCATGCGAAAGCACACCGACACGGAGGTGCTGGATGAGGTCGTCCGCCGGATCGTCGAGGTGGCGCATCCGGAGCGAATCATCCTCTTCGGCTCAGCCGCCCGCGGGGAGACCGGACCCAACAGCGACCTCGACCTGCTGGTGATCAAGGGCGGGCGATACGGGTATCACCGCCTCCTGGAGGAGATCTACAGCTCGCTGAGCGGCGTGGAGGCCGCAGTCGATGTGGTATTGGTCACACCCGAACAGGTGGAGCGGTACGGCGATTCGCATTGCCTGGTGATCAAGCCGGCGCTCTGCGAAGGTCGGGAGGTGTACTGTGGGTAAGACCTGACGGATGCAATCCAACCGCCGAGGTGAGGCGAGCACCGACACGAAGTGAGCGCGCGTGCCGAAGCGTACTGACATAAAGACCATTCTCATCATCGGCTCGGGACCGATCGTCATCGGGCAGGGCTGCGAGTTTGACTATTCCGGCACGCAGGCGTGCAAGGCGCTGCGCGGCGAGGGGTACCGCGTTGTCCTGATCAACTCGAATCCGGCCACCATCATGACCGACCCCGATCAGGCTGACCGGACCTATGTCGAGCCGATCACACCGGAGTTCATCGAGAAGATCCTGATCCGCGAGCGCGGCGAAGGTCATCCCATCGACGCCCTACTGCCCACGCTCGGCGGTCAAACCGGTCTTAACTGCGCCATGGACGCCGCCGAGCAGGGGATTCTCCAGCGGCACGGCGTCGAGATGATCGGTGCGAGTGCAGCCGCCATCCACAAGGCGGAGGAGCGGACAGCCTTCAAGGAGACCATGCTCGCGATCGGGTTGGACATCCCCGAATCGGGCGTTGCGCACTCGATGGAGGAAGCCGAGGCGGTGCTCGAAACCGTTAAGCTGCCCTGCTGCATCCGCCCGGCCTATACGCTGGGCGGCGAGGGCGGTGGATTGTGCCGCACGCCGGAGCAGTTCCGGCGGGTCGTGCAAACGGGCCTGGCTGCGTCGCGCGTGAAGGAGATTCTCATCGAGGAGAGCCTCTACGGGTGGAAGGAGTTCGAGCTCGAATTGATGCGCGATCGCGCCGACAACGTGGTCATCATCTGCTCGATCGAGAACATCGATCCGATGGGCGTTCATACCGGCGACTCGATCACGGTCGCGCCCGTGCAGACTCTGAGCGACAAGGAATTTCACCGGATGCGCGACAGCGCGATCCAGATCATGCGCGCGATCGGCGTCGACACCGGCGGGTGCAACATCCAGTTCGCCGTCGACCCCTCGTCCGGGCGGCAGGTTGTGATAGAAATGAACCCGCGCGTGTCACGGTCATCGGCGCTGGCGAGCAAGGCGACCGGTTATCCCATCGCGCGGATTGCGGCTTTGTTAGCCGTCGGCTACACGCTCGACGAGCTTCCCAACGCCATTACCGGGACGACACCGGCCTGCTTCGAACCGACCATCGACTACGTGGTCGTGAAGATGCCGCGCTGGAACTTCGAGAAGTTCCCCGACGCCGATGAGACGCTCAACACGCAGATGAAGTCGGTCGGCGAGGCGATGGCGATCGGTCGCACGTTCAAAGAGGCGTTCCAGAAGTGCATCCGGTCGATGGAGATCAAGCGGTACGGCTACGGGCTCGATGAGAACGACGCCTGGCTTCATGCGTGCCACGGAGGTGGCAGTCACGCTCCGCGAGGTGAGCAAGCCCGTTCGCCGGACACCGCTCATAGAGCAGTGGCACCGGGGCATCGGCGAATGGCTTCGGCGTCGCTGGGCGGAAGCACCGCTACCGAAGCCCCACCTGACACGCGGGAGGAGCACGCCACGACATGGCCGATCCCGAGGGAGATCCTCCGCGACAAGCTGGGCAATCCATGCCAGGGTCGACCCTATTACATTCGCTACGCATTCAAGATGGGTTGGTCCATCGAGCAAGTGCACGAACTCACCCGTATCGATCCGTTCTTCTTGAAGCAGATGCATCAGCTTGTGGAGTTCGAGGAGACGCTGCTTGGGGAGGAAAGTGCGCCCGACGTGGACGGCCTAGCGGTACATGCACCAACCGTCCTCGAAACCATCAAGGCCATGGGGTACAGTGAGGTCCAGCGCAGTTGCGTGGCGGGGAGATCGGGTGCCAAAGCGGCGGAGGCGGAGCGATCGCGTCTCCGTCCGGTGTACAAGCTCGTCGACACCTGCGCAGCCGAGTTCGAGGCGAGTACGCCCTACTACTACTCATCCTACGAATCACGTGTGCTGAACCTCGACGATCCGGCCGGTGAAACGGTGGATGACGAGATGCGGGTGAGCCAACGCCCCAAAATCGTCGTGCTGGGCGGTGGTCCCAATCGAATCGGGCAGGGCATTGAGTTTGACTATTGCTGCTGTCACGCCTCGCTCGCCGCGCGCCAAGCCGGCTTCGA